>JAHYJH010000135.1 GCA_019429185.1 Vicingaceae bacterium | reverse complement strand
CCACCCTAAAAATAAAAAAACAACCTTTTACAAAAAAATCCGTAGTACACAAACTGGAAATTAAAAATTACCAATATGCTTTAAATAAAGGAAGTTCGGGTTAATTAGCTGCAACTTGGGTTAACCCTTATATCCTCGAATCTCAATATTATCAACATAGATTTTATTTATTAATTTCGATTAATAAATGCGACTAAGGTATAAATTAAATTTATTCTGAAAAAGCTAATTATTAATTAAAATATAAGGTTATTGTTGTAAAGCACTTTCTATTAGATACGCTTTATGCTTATCTAAAAGATTAAGTTTTATCCAACCTAATTTATTAGAATTATTGAATTTAATTCCTATGTATTTTTCTTGGTTTAACGGGAAAGAATAACAGTTGTTTTTGTGGTTCAACACATCAACAAAAGTGGTATCATTTGAACTATAAATAACATTAAAATAATAATCTTCATTACTTGCCAAGTTAAAGGTTTTTGATCCAAACTGAGATTGAACATTTAAATTAAACCCAACATCCATAGGCAAAATATAAAAATTTGATGTTGAACTAATTATAGAATCATAAATTGAAATTCTACTACATCTATACCTTTTATTGTAGTGAACAAAAGTTGAGGTTGAGCTTGTTTGAATTGTTGTGTCATAAGTTAAAAATGTTGTGTCAATTTTATTGTAACCAAACAGCTCAATATTAGAATTTAACAGTCGAATTTTTGTGTAAGGTTTTGGAGCATCTCCAAGTGGGTAAGGAATATAGGACTCAAACTCAATATCGTCAGTGCCATCATTGTCTATATCGATTTGATAGTATTGAACAATAGAATAATTACCAATAAGTGAATCTCCAACTGGGGTAACACTGACATTATTATGATTTCCTACAACTATGAAAGTTTTTTGCTCTTCTTCAGCTTTAATAGATTCCTTTTTACAGCCAAAAAATAATAATAAAGTATGGCTAATAAGCATTAAGAAGAATATATTTACAGGAAAATTTTTCATCTAAAGTTAATTTATTATAAACTGATGTGGGTTTTTCATTATCAAATTTACAGAAAAATTTAGAACTAATAGAAAAAACCACTTCCTAAATACGCTGATGTCTATTATACTAAAAAAAACTAATAACTAAATCATCAACATAAACCTTGTTTTGCCCTCTGTTCCAAATGTAAATATTGTATTGATTTTCGGGATTAAGTATTGCCTGGTTCAGGCTAAATATATGTTCTTCTTTTATCCAATTATTTACTAAATATTTATGCCGCACAATTTCTCTTCCAGACCAATAAATCGGATTGTAATTTTTATCTGTTACAGATAAAACAATAACAAAATCTACAATGCTATCAGAAACAAAGACGTCTGCTTTAACATAAATTTTTGAAATATAATTAGTCTTTAAATCCTTGTTTTTCTTTCTAAACAATGTACTATAACTTGACTCGGCAGTTATTAAAGAACTATTTGGTAGCGATTTTGCATTTTCAGTTGTTATGGTATGTAAATTTTCAAGTAACGTATTATTCTTACCCTCTAAATTAAAAAAATAAGTATCTGAAAATTTTGGAGGAACAAAATCTAAACGTACTCCTTTTTTATTAAAATAATGAGCATATATTTCATTATTATTGTATTTAATACCTGTTCCAATTTCTTCGTTGAAAATAGAAGCAGGATAAGCTGAAAATGTTGGAATTGAACAGATATTCTCTTTACAAGCAAAAAGAATGTTTTCTCTTTCTACAAATTCATTATTATACGTTTTAGCTTTTCCACTAAGTAAGTCATCTATCGCCATAGCATAATTAGATGTTCCAAAAAATGAAAAAACTAAAAGTAAAAAAATAGTTAAAAGAACAAGGATGTTAATCTTTGTTTTTGAAAGTATAATACTACTAAAAAATCGTGATTTTATCCAATTTACCACTATAAAAACAGAAGCAATCCACAATATTACAAAATTCCAATAGGCAACATTTATAGTTCTATCAGGAGGAAGATTGCCTATACTCCAAAATCCAGTAATAAAAGTTGCTGTAACAAACAAAAACCCTATAATAGCACAATAAAGAATTAATTTAGTATTTACCTTAATGCTGTAGTAAAAAGAAAAAATAGCTACTGAAAAAGATAATAATATATTAGGAACAGAAAATCCCCAATAAAAAAAACTCTTTAAACTTACTTTAAAACTCTCAATAATTGTAAATAACAAATCGTGATTTCCTGCCACAAATTCGAGACTTCTTACCTGATTTCCTGGAGCAAAAAAAACTAACAAAAAACATGTTATTGAAAGTAAAAAATAAAGTATTAATGTTGAATTTAAATGTTTGGGAAACAAAACAACATATCCTAAAAAAGAAAATAAAAGAAGTACACATAACAGCATAGAAGTTTCATTTAGCCCACATATTGCTATTATTAAAAACATATTTATTCCATGTTGCTTTAACGTAATTTGCTCTTTAGTAGTAACAACCTTATAAAGATTAATAAATAAATAAAGTAATAACACATTTGCCAAATGATAGGTAATTGCACCTGGTTCCCAATAAATTCCTTGAACCAATGTTGGCATTTCTGAAAAAAACAAAAAAGCAATAAATACCGCATAAGTATAAGCATACCGTGAATCATTTATTTTTAAAACCTGCCTTAAAAACCTAAACAAAACATGTATAGTGAGTCCTATAAGTAGAACAGGAATAACCTTGTATATAAAAGAAACTTTTAACCAAAGAGGATGAAAACTTAATATTAAAGTAGAAAAATATCTTCCTGTCCAAGTAGTAAACCAATCATATTGAGCACCCCAAAAACCAAATGTTTCTGATTTATAAGTAAAAAAATAATCATCTACTGACGGATGATTATAAAAGGAAATAACAATATATGGTAATAACAAAAGGGAAGAAAAAAATATTAACCAAAAGCTACTACTTCTATTTGAAAATAATCTATTCATCGTTACTAATTTTATATGCCTCTATTTTCATATTATCTATGTAAAAAGGCGATTTTCCTGTATTTAAAAAATATATTGATAAGATATCTCCCTTTTCACAGCTATCAATTTTTACTGTATAATAATGCTTGTACCATTGATTAATAATTGATTTATCAAAAACAGATAAGTTTGGTTTTGCACTCCAATGTTTAGTATTTTCTTTTGTAGAATCCTGAAGAGCAACAACCAACTTAGCTTCCGAACTATCAGTAATAGCAAATAAATCAGAAGTAATTTTTATAACAATACTTTCTTTTTTAGATTCTTCCCAATGAAGAGGTGTTGAAAAAGTTTCACCATAAATACCATTTTCTGATACAGATGTTATTCTATTTCCTGATTTTGCCTTGTTAAAGTTTATAGTGTTTTCATTTGAATGCCAATTTTCCATTGGTTCCTCAAAATCATTTTCTGAATTCAAAATCAATTTTCCATTAAATGGTTTATTGTAATCAGTTTCAGTCCATAGTACTCCACTATATTTTAAATCCGTTTTTAAAAAAACTTTCCAATAAGATTCTTTGTTCATAAGATTCCAATGTAAAATAAAGGTTCTATATTGATATGCTTGAATAAAATTTACTCTACATAAAAGCAATAAAAGAAGTATGATAATTCCTTTAAAATAGATTTTTTTGAAAGCCTGAACCAAAATAGCCAATAAGATAGTAAACAAAGGAAAGAGTTCAATAAAAGGTCTCATACCAAAACTACCTCCATACCACCACCATGACCATGATGATAATATATAAGTAAAAACCATAAATGCTAATAGCCATGTAATTGTCTGAAACTTATTCTTTTTAATCAAAAAGATTAAACCTAATATAGCGATAAAAGTAATTGGAGTATAAACAAATAAACCTTTTCTGTAACTAAAAAGTACTTTTATAAGATGTGGTTCTGACAAAATAAGCTTTGCATCATAATAAGCATATACCCATGGTTTACCAACTTGTAAGTAATAAAAAATAGGCTGAATTGAAACGATTAATATAAAAATCAATATTGTAATAAAGAGTGCTTTATAATCAGTAACATATTTTTTTAGAAAAGCTATTAAAGACTTACCATCCGAAAAGAAAAAAGGTAAAAATAACACAACAAGTACATTTGTTGGTCTAACTAAAAAAATTAATGATACTACTAATCCTAATTTTATTATTCTTTTAAAAGTATAGTTTTCGGAAAGCGATTTAGCGTAATAAATAAATAATGAAATTAAAAAAAAGGAATACACATGCGACATACTCGTTTCAATAGTAGCATAATGAAACAAATTGGTACCTAATCCAAAACTTATTAAAACAACAGCAATGGTTAGTTCAGAAAAGTTATATTTTAAAAGTGTTTTTCTGATAAAATATAAGCCTGCTAAAAAATAAAAGAGCGATGCAAAAATAATGGCTATAAAAAAAGGCATGGAGTAGCCATCAATTGGGAAACCCAATAAGTACGAAAACCCCATTGCCAATAAAAAAAACGGAAGCATTAATAAAGCGGTTCCTGAGAAATACCTATTCACTAAATCATTATCAACCGTATTTAAATAATCTCCCGCAACATATGGCGTATTTGGATATAATTTCTTTTCATTTTCAAAAACAAAACCCCAATCCCAATCTTGATAGATAAATACTGCTGGCAAATATGCATAATACCCTCTTCCATCAGAATCTATTGCCCTTTCCCATTTATTTTCTACAACCCTATTGTTATAAGTAAAAACAATAGTTATTACAGCAATTAACAATAATGCTATTTTAGACAAATTGTTTTTAATATGGTTGAATTTTATTTGCATTTGAGTAGGTTATTTTTCTCCAACTACAACAACAGAAAGTCCAATTTTATTGAACGATAAAAAATCTATTAGTTTAGCTAAAGGAATTATTTTATTATAAAAACTTACTTGTGATGAGGGTAAGGTTTTATTTCTAAAAATTTTTCCTGACACATACCAACCTAAAATTCCGAGTGCATTAAAATAAAAAGAATTTATAATTTTTATATCGTTATTCTTAAACAAATGAACCATCCCCTTCTTTTTATATCTTCTAAAATGATATAATTCTTCATCAAACCTGTTATACAAAAATTGGTAGGCAGGAACCAAAATAACTAACTTGCCTTTTTCTTTCAATAATTTTTTACAATTTAAAATGGCAAGGTTGTCATCTTTTATGTGTTCAATTACATTAAGAGCGAACACAGTCTCAAATTTGCCTAATAAATGAGCATACGTTGCTTCAAAGTTTTCATCTACTAAATCAATAATTTGAAAATCTATTATGTTTTTATCATGAGAAAATTTTTCTAAAAGAATTTTTTTATAGTTTTCTCTTATATCAGATAAAAAAATAGTGTGTTTATTTTCTATAAAAAATTCAGAAATATTACCAACCCCAGATCCAATTTCTAAAACATTATTTTGGCTACAATAAGGTTGAATGGTTTCATACATCCATTTATTAAATAAATTAGCCTTAGATAAATCATTTAATGTTTCTAACCCTTCTTCATCTATTGCTTTATATTCAAAATCTTTCACCGCTTATTTTTTTACAAATAAACAAAAAACTTCTTGTTATACATAAACTATTACTAATTTTGATGTGAAGGGAAACATGGGAAAAAAAACCACATATTTATTTCTATCCATTTTTTTTATTTATTGGACTTTATTTTCATGTTCAAAAAAAATAGAATTCGAAGTGTCCTACTTTAACCCTATTGCTAATTTTTCTTTAACTAACAAAAATTTATTCCTTCAACTCGACTATGACAATGCTTTTGAGAATGGTTTTGTTGTTCCCTCGGTTAATCAAACTCCTGATGGAAAATTTCATTTTTCTTTCAAAATAAAAAACACATCTGAACAACCAAAAAATTTTTATTACAAAATTTATTACCAAAATAGTTCATATAAATTTGATGAAAAGCACCCTTTTTCCAACGAAAACTTTTATGGCAGCTGGGAGGATCTATCAATTACTTTTAAAGAAACAGAAATAATACCTGCTGATGGGACTCTTCATTTAATTACTGATAGTTTTAGAATAATTGGCAATCCAAGAAACGAAAAACAATTTTTTGGTTCTGATAAAGTTGGACCTGCAACAGATAATGAGATTCAAAATAAAATTAATGCTATAAAAATTGATTCAGAATGGCTAAAAGCAGTTACAGAAAAAGCTATTAATAATAAAATAAATGTGAAAACCCAAATTTATAAAGATGCCATTTATACAGCTAAATTGGACAGAAATTCGGGAGAAACAAATAACCGATGGAAAAGAAACATTAGGGTAGGAAATTACGAATTTTTATTAGTGATTTTTGCTGATAAAAATGAGCTTGACAAATTTATCCCTGATTATATTCAAAACATTTCATTAAAAAACAGTGATAATAATTATGTTAATCCTTTTTCTTTTTTTAGTAAAAACAATAGCTCCAATTATGAAAAAATATTAGTTAACGACTTTTTAACTCTTTCTGCTTCACCAAGTTTTAGCAAAGGTATTTTTATAAATAAAGAAACTTTTGTTGACTTAAATTACGATACTACTAACTACTCAAGTTTATGCAACGAAAATCATCAATTACAAACACAAGCAAACTTTGAACAGTTTATAAGTTCATTTAATGCCCATTTTACGTTTAACAATGTTCCTATTATAGCCGATGTAAATGGTAATAAGTACTCAAAAAAAGATTACTACAATTCATTAACAAAAACGCATCAATTTATTAAAACACCAATAGAAGTAAGTAATTGCCCCTGCAAAACCATTATGCCTGATAGTGTGAATAATAAAGTTGCTTTATTTAATCCTGCAGTAAAAGATACTAATTATAGGAAAGAAAACGTAGGTATCATTACCAGACATGGTTTGACCTACGGAAAATACAGTATTAAAGCTAAATTACCTAAGTTATTAAATAAAGATTTGTTATGGAATGGTCTAACCAATGCTATTTGGTTAATCTATCAAAATGGAGAATGGAACAAAAGAAGAAGTTGCTCTACCAAAAATGGTTTTGTACCTAAGACATATAGCGGAAATGGAGATATAAATTATATTAAAGAAACTAATTATTCTGAAATTGATATTGAAATTGTGAAAGCTGCTAGGCATTGGCCTGTTTCTTCTTATTCAGGAATTTTATCTAAAAAACCTAAAGAACTTCTCTCTGATTCTAATAAAGTAATGGTTACTTATACTAATTGGGATTTAGCATGTGATGATGCTCCAAAATTAAAAAATGGTGTTTTTAATATTGAATTTCAAGATAATAATTTTGAATTACATCGTTGGGATACATGGTATCAAGCTGTAACTGGAAAGTACGCTGCTCTTAATGATGATTTGTTTGGGGGAGATTATTATTGGTTTCAAATTGAATGGAAGCCGGAAGAAATTATATGGAGAATAGGACCTGAAAAAGACCATTTAAAAACAATTGGATATGTAAATGCTAATTATTCATCAATCCCTAATAATCAAATGCTTTTAGTTCTTACTCAAGAATGGCACTTGGAAAACTGGTGGCCCGAAGCTCCATTTAACCAAAACTACATTCCTTTCCCCGCTAATGATATTAAAGGTGAAATTATTAAAATAGAAATAGAATAATTTTTATCATAAATTATACTTCAAAATACACCAAATAGCTCTAAACCCATCTTTCCAGCCAATTTTCTTGCCTTCTTCATAAGTTCTGCCATAATAAGATATGCCTACTTCATAAATTCTAATGTTCGGAATTTTTGCCAATTTTGCTGTAAGCTCAGGCTCAAAACCAAAACGCTTTTCATTTAATGTTAAACTTTTGGCTATATCACTTCTTATCAATTTATAGCATGTTTCCATGTCCGTTAAATTCAAATTGGAAAACATATTGGAAAGTGTTGTTAAAAATTTATTTCCTATGGAGTGCCAAAAAAAGAGAATACGGTGCGGATTTCCTCCCATAAAACGAGAGCCATAAACCACATCAGCAAAACCTTCAACAGCGGGTTTTAATAACGCATTATATTCTCGTGAGTCGTATTCTAAATCGGCATCTTGCACAATTAAATAATCGCCTGTTGCTAATTCAATGGCTTTATGAATGGCTGCACCTTTTCCTTGGTTAACAGGTTGATTAAACAACTGAATAGATAATTCAGCATTATTTTTAATGTAGTTCTCAATTACTTCATCTGTATTATCTGATGAACAATCATTAACAATAATAATTTCTTTTTCAATGTTATTGATTAATTCAACAGCTTTTACCTTATCTAAGATTAGATGTATGGTTTTTGCTTCGTTATAAGCAGGTATTAAAATAGATAATTTCAATTTTTTTTAAGTTTTGTGTTACTCCTATATAACTAATTTTTAATTTACTTATTATCATTATTTTACAAATATTTATGTAGAAAATTTAAAGGCTCACGCACACCCTTAATCCCTAAAGGGAGCCTACGCACGTGGTAGTTCTCCGCCTCAGGCGGATTCGGGGGTAGCGGAGGGAGTAAATCCTTAATTTCCTTAACGTCTCCTATGTAATTAATTTTAATACAATGCATTTTCCAAAGTTATCTATTTTGAGGTTAGAATTTTTCCATTCCCACTGACTACTTAGCCACCTATTTTTTTCTTTTTTGCCACAGATTTCACAGATTTTCACTCCCGATAGATTCTGTGTTGATTTCCAATAAAAAATATTAATTTTTAATAATTTTATTTTTTTTAATAATTTTGTCTTTTTAAGACGGTCCTTGAACCAGTCTGTATAGCGTGTTAGACCATTTGT
>JAHYJH010000134.1 GCA_019429185.1 Vicingaceae bacterium | reverse complement strand
ACCGAAGCTTCACAAGATAAACATCCATCGAAGAATCGAAGTGTGCTTTCTTTCGTCTGAAACAAAATTATAAAAAAAATATGACTTTTATTTGTTTTTTATGACAGTACCTACGGACAGAGGGGGGTATTAGTCCTTAGTCCCTTACGCTCATTGCTTGGCTTCAGACTAAGGACAGTTGGGGAAATCTGAGAGGTTTTTTATTTGCAAAAAACAATGATTACCTCAACAACTTCTCAGTAAGTACACTTCCATTTTCAAAAGAAAGTTGAATAATATAAATTCCTTTTGGTTGAGTTTCTAATGAAAAATAGTGCAAATTTTTATTGGAGTTCTCGTTAAAAATAATTTTTCCTGTTATGTCATAAATTAAAACAGATGTGAATGTGTTTGGAGAAACAAGTTGATAATTTCCATTTCCGAAATTTTGTAGGGTTAATTGATTTTTTTCTATACTTCCAACAGCAGTTACCACGTTTGGAGAAGCTAAAACAGTAATGTTTTTAGAGCTTTGTTCCGTACAGTTATTATTCGATGAATTTAAAACAATAGTATAATCTCCAACTGTAGCATAACTATAATTAGGATGAACAGCCACTGAATTTCCTCCATCACCAAAATCCCAAGAATAAGTTGCAGCATTTTGCGATTGGTTAGTTATATCGACAATTCCTCCTTCACTTAAATAAATGGTATCCTTGTCTAAATTAAAAGCTGCGATGATTGGTGCAGGAGTGTTAATAGTAATATTCGTTTCATCAATAATCCCTTTGTTAGTACTTCTCACTAAAAACGTCTGAGCAGTTAGGTTGTTTATATGTACAGAATCAGTAGTTGCTGTTCCAGTATATATAACTGTATTAGAAAGGTCAAGAATTTCGTAATCCCAATTGGTATTGCCGTTTTTTATTAAATCTATTGTTCCATCAGAATTATTAAAACAAGATTCGTCAATTGCACTAATAACCAATGGTGTTGAAATGTTAAAACTAAAGGTAGGAACCCCTTGCTGTTGATTAAATGAGAAAACAATGGAAGTATCTCCTAAAATAGTATAGTGGGTGTTTGAAGAAATACTTGTTAAGCTTACTTTGTAATTATTGGTTAATGGAAAAATTTCTTCAATATCTAATGTATATGTTCCATTTGCAGGAATGTTAGTGTAAATGGTAACAGATTTATCAAAATCATATTCAGGCAAAGCATTGATGGAAAGCTCCTGCCCAACACTAATTTGAGTGTATATAGAAGGCACATTTTGATTTGGACTGAATAATTTCCACGCATCATAATTTCCATCAAAATTATCAGTAGCACCATTTGTTAAACGGATAATAGTTTCATCTGAATAGCCATTTCCAGTGATTTTAAAACGAAAAGCATTGTTGGTGCTGTAACAAACAAATGACATTGAAATTAGCAGAATAAATAGAGTAATTTTTTTTATAGCTTTCATAACCTGTAATTTTTGAAGTTTTATAGTTTAAAATTAAATGGAATAAATCCTTAATAAAACAGTAATTACACGGAAATAAATTTCGTAAGTATAATAGAAAACCTAAAACAATACATTAAAAATACGGATGGTATTATAAGTTAAACTACGTAGAGAAAATGTGCGTGTTACCAATTTGTTAAGTACTATTTTTTTTAAAAAGTATTTTTGCACTGAGGAATTACCCAAATATAATTCCGTTTTTATACTGTTTTATAAGCATATTGAGTGAACCAATTTTATAGTGTAATTTAAAACTTTAAAAACATGAAAAAAATAGCCAACCAACACACTCAACTTAATAAAAAACAGTATATAAATATTGTTAGTTTCATATTAATAATAGTATTGAGTTCAATTATTCAAGTGGAAGCCCAATCGATTTCTAACAAAGTGGATTTTACAGAAAAACCTTCCGAAGAATTTGCGATTAAACAGTTTACAGCAGTACAGCATCAAGACAAAATTTATTTTAAGTTTTTAATCGTTGAAAACAGAGTGAATGTAAATTATGTTCTTGAATCGTCAACTAATGGTGTTGACTTTATTGAAGTGCAAAAGAAAGAAGGTTTTACATCTCCTAACGAAATACCATTGTTGTATTGTTATACTATTAATAAGGTTGATAAAAAAGTGAAAGTGTATAGAATGCGATTGGAATCAAAAAACACAATTGAGTATTCCAGTAGAGTAATAATTGAGAATAAAAATAATAAAAGTGAATTATTAAGTGATAAAGAATCTAAATTTTAAGTGTAAACGCTCTAAGCTAGAAAAATGAAAAAAATTAAAATTGCTGTTGTAGATGACAGGGATATTATAAGAGATTTATTGATATCGATGTTTAAATTAAACTCAGCTATTGAAATAGTAGGTGAAGCTTGTAATGGTAATGATGCCATAAAATTAGTAGCGGAAAAGAATGTTGATGTTGTAATAATGGATATAATTATGCCTGGATTGAATGGTTTGGAGGCTACAAAAAAAATTAAAACACTTAATCCAAGAGTGAAAATTTTATGCAATTCGTTTCTTACAGATATTTATCAAATTAAATCGATGTTAGATGCAGGAGCATCTGGTTATATTGAAAAAGGAGAGTCTATTCAATCCTATATAGAAGCAATAGAAATTATAAATAATGATGGGATTTATTTGTCGGATAAAATTAATGATGAAATGTATGATAAAATGTATAATAAAATTTTAAAAAGTTATAGGTTAAATGGCTTTATGAAAAAAATAGCATAATTAACCCTATTTTAAACACCAAAAATAAAACATCAAAATTTCGTTTAGAAATAGGATTAAAGTTTCATAAAAAAGCAGTATCTTGCACCTATAATAAAATTTAATTTTTATGGATGTTATTAAGGTTTTGCTTGTTGATGACCACTCTATTATTAGAAATGGGATTAAATTAATGCTAAAAAAAAACACAACTATTAAAATAGTTGCAGAAGCAGATTCAGGGGTTGAAGCAATAGATTATTTGGAAAAAAATGCACAAGATATCGATGTTGTGCTAATGAATATTGATATGCCTGGGTTGAATGGTATTGATACAACCAAAGTGATTACTAAGGAATACAAAAACATCAAAGTACTTGCCCTTTCCATGCATATTGAAGAGAAATATATAACAGAAATGTTGGATGCAGGTGCTGTTGGCTATATTTTAAAACAAGCAAGTATTGAAGAGCTTAATCAAGCTATAGAAAATATAGCTCAAGGTAAAAAAATCTACAGTAACGAAGTTTCTACAACTATGATGAATGCATTGATACATAACGAAAATGACAAAGAAAAAGATGTCATTAATGTTTTATCAACTCGAGAAAAAGAGGTGTTAAGTTTAATTGCTTTAGGAGAAACAAATAAAGAAGTGGGTGAAAAATTATTTATTAGTGCAAGAACTGTAGAATCTCACCGAAGAAAAATAATGGAAAAATTAGAGTTTAAAAATTCAGCAGAATTAATTCGTTATGCTATTGAAAATAATATGTTGGGTAAAGCATAAATCCTGTTAAAACTATCGCTCCACCAAAAACCAATTGTTCAATAAATTTTCTTTATTATAAGCAAGTTCTTGTTGAGTAGTAAAATCGATTACTTTACATCCAGATGCTTCTGCAATTGCTTGTCCAGCAGCCGTATCCCATTCCATAGTAGGAGCAAATCGCGGATAACTATCAGCACTACCTTCGGCAACCATACATAATTTCAAGGAGCTTCCTTTTGATAAAAGACCTACTTCTTGATGTGTTTTTTTTTGTTGAGAAATAAAATCTTCCGTTTCAGCACTCATGTGAGAGCGACTTGCAACCACAACATAGTTGCTTCTTTTGTGATCTAATGGCAATGAAAGTGATGAAGCAATTAGTTGTTCTAAGGTTTCTATTTCTTTAGTGTTAGTGGTACATTTATAGGCTTTTTTAGTTGAAAAATAAAGTTCCTTGGTAACTGGAACATAAATAACTCCCAAAGTTGCTTTTCCATTTTCGATTAGGGCAATGTTTACGGTAAACTCCCCATTTTTTTTTACAAATTCTTTAGTTCCATCTAAAGGATCTACCATCCAAAATTGTTTCCAGTTTTTTCTTTCAACGTAAGGAATTGTTTTTCCTTCTTCACTCAAAACAGGGAGGTTGGTTGGAGCTAAAAGTTCCACAATTTTGTTATGAGCTTTTTTGTCGGCTTCTGTTAAGGGAGAAAAATCAGCTTTTTGTTCCACCTCAAAATCAGTGTTGTAAACAGTCAAAATCTCTTTTCCAGCTTCAATAGCTGCCTTTATTGCTGTTAGTAATAAATGTTCTCTCGTCATTATATTATCAATCTTAATATCCACTACCTGATGCACCAATTTTTTCGATAGGATGCCAAGTTGTTTTCATTTCTAAAAAGTATTCAATATAATATGGATTTTCATGCTTTTCGTCATAAATGGAGGCATAATCTCGAACAACAACTCGTTTTAAATTAGCAACAGCATATTTTTGTATAGCAACAATTTCTTTTTTATCAGTACCTGAATATAAAAATGCGTTTACATCCATGTGGGACGACATGTGTTCAAGCAATTCACTTCTTTTTCCTGTTAAAATATTTACTACTCCACCCGGAACATCAGAAGAATTAAGTACTTCAGCAAAAGTTATTGCACACAATGGGAGTTGCTCAGAAGCCAATAAAACACACGTATTTCCTCCTGCAATAGTTGGTATGATGGTGGATATTAACCCAATCAACCCATTTTCTTCAGGAGCAAAAATAGTTACTACACCCGTTGGTTCTGGATTAGTGAAATTAAAGTGAGAACTGGCAACAGGGTTTACAGCACTAAATAATTGCGTAAATTTATCGCACCAACCTGCATAATAAATAATTCTATCAATGGAGTTTATTACTTCTTTTTCTGCCTCTAGTTTTTTTATTCCTTGAAGCACTAATTCTTCCACAAATTGAGTTTTTCTACCTTCCAAAACTTCAGCAATTCTATACAAAATCTGGCTTCGGTTATAAGCAGTTATTCCTGCCCATTTATCAAAGGCATTTCTTGCTGCAACAACAGCATTTCTAACATCTTTTCTGGAAGATAAACAAATGTTGCCTACATTGTTTGTTGGCACATAATACCTTCCCGATTCTGTTCTTGGAAATTTACCGTCTATGTATATTTTATAGGTTTTTTGCACTGCTATTCGAGTCATTTTGATACGAGATTTTAAAATTTATTTTTCTTTTAATGTTGAGCTTAAAAGAAGAAGTAAAAGTATGAAAAATATTTGTATGGATAAATTTACAAATTGGTAGAAACAAAAAAAGGTTGCTCAACGCATTGAACAACCTCTTTTTGCTTTTTTAAGAATAAAAATTATTTTTCTTCTTTAGTTTCTGTTTCTGTTTTTGCTTTACTAGCACAACATGATTTTCCAGCTTTTTTATCAGATGAAGAACAACTTGCTTTTGTTGCTTCAGCTTTTTTGTCAGCACAGCATTTTTTATCGCTGTCTTTTTTGTGTTCACACTCTTTTTTCTCACCTTTTTTGTGTGTACACTCTTTGTTATCACATTTTTTATCTCCATCACATGGTGAAGCATAGGTTAAACCAATAAAGCTAAAAAAAGCGATGGCTAAAAATAATTTTTTCATAAGTTCTTGTTTTAAATTTATGCAACAAATATAAAATTAAATTTTGAAATTATAACGACAAACATCATATTTTAACTGTTTTTTAACAATAATTATGTAATTATTTTTGGGACAGCTTAATTTTAAAAGACTATCCGTTTGTTTACTTATTTTTGTAATTGATTTCCTTCATTTACCCCATCCCTAAAGGGTGTGAAGAAAATCAATTTGCTCCCTTTAGGGTTTGGGGCAATCAAATTGATTTTCAAAATCATTGGAACTTATTTTGGTAAGCAAAAGGATTTACATATAATTTTAAATGAATGACGGTTTATTCATTTGTTTTTTACCTTACTTTTGCCTTTCAAAAATTTATTATAATGTATAGAACACACACCAACGGAGAATTAAGATTAAACAATGTAAACGAACAAGTTACACTTTGCGGCTGGGTGCAAAAAGCACGAGAAATGGGAGCTATGACTTTTGTTGATTTAAGAGATCGCTACGGGATTACGCAATTGGTGTTTGGCGAAAAACTTACCAAAATAGCTAAATCGTTAGGTAGAGAAGATGTAATACAAATTACAGGGAAAGTAATTGAACGTGAAAGCAAAAACAACAATATTCCCACCGGAGAAATTGAAATTATTGTCGAAAAATTTACTTTACTCAATAAAAGTAAAACACCACCTTTTACCATAGAAAATGAAACAGATGGTGGCGAAGAATTGCGTATGCAATACCGTTACTTGGATTTAAGAAGAAATCCTATCAGAAAAAATCTTGAACTCAGACATAAATTGTCTATTGAAGTTAGAAAATACTTAGATGCTATTGAGTTCTTAGAAATTGAAACCCCTTACCTTATTAAATCTACTCCCGAAGGAGCAAGAGATTTTGTAGTGCCGAGCAGAATGAATCCGGGACAATTTTACGCCTTACCTCAATCGCCACAAACATTCAAACAATTGCTAATGGTGAGTGGCTACGACCGTTATTACCAAATTGTGCGTTGTTTTAGAGATGAGGATTTACGTGCCGACCGTCAGCCTGAGTTTACACAAATAGACTGCGAAATGGCTTTTGTAGAGCAAGAAGATATTTTAAACACGTTTGAGGGAATGATGATTTATCTTTTCAAAAAAGTGAAAAACATTGAGTTGAAACAATTCCCAAGAATGAGTTATGCCGATGCCATGAAAAATTATGGTTGCGATAAACCCGACATTCGTTTTGGGATGACCTTTAATTATATTGATGAGCTTGCCAAAAACAAAGGTTTTAATGTTTTTGATAGTGCTGAAACCATAATTGCTATTGTTGCCGAAGATTGTGCCTCTTTTACCCGAAAACAATTGGATGCACTAACAGATTATGTAAAACGCCCTCAAGTAGAAGCAAAAGGATTAGTTTATCTTCGTTGTAATGAAGATGGCACTTATAAATCTTCAGTAGATAAATTTTACAGTGAAGCAGATTTAAAAACTTGGGCAGAAAAATGCAATGCAAAAGCAGGCGATTTAATATTGGTGTTAAGTGGTGATTTAGCTGCAACACAAAAACAAATGAACGATTTACGTTTGCATCTTGCCAACGAATTAGGCTTAAGAAACCCTAATGAATACGCACCATTGTGGGTATATGATTTTCCATTATTGGAATGGGATGAAGAAAGTGGTCGCTACCATGCGATGCACCATCCTTTTACTTCTCCAAAAACAGAAGATTTACACTTATTG
The DNA here is from genome assembly GCA_019429185.1 of Vicingaceae bacterium. GTDB lineage: Bacteria > Bacteroidota > Bacteroidia > Flavobacteriales_E > Vicingaceae > BRH-c54. The sequence continues at coordinate 1,719 of JAHYJH010000134.1, read as the reverse complement.
GAAACTGACCCCGGAAAAGTAAGAGCCAATGCTTATGATTTAGTGCTAAACGGTACAGAAATAGGCGGAGGTTCTATTCGTATTCACGACAGAGCGGTACAATCTAGGATGTTTGATTTGTTAGGTTTTACCAAAGAAGAAGCTCAAGCACAGTTTGGATTTTTAATGAATGCTTTTGAATATGGAGCTCCACCACACGGAGGTATTGCGTTGGGCTTTGATAGATTGTGTGCGTTATTTGGCGGACAAGAAACCATTAGAGATTTTATTGCCTTCCCGAAAAACAACAACGGTAGAGATGTAATGATAGATGCTCCCGCAACCATTGATAAAAAACAATTGGATGAGTTGTTTATTGATGTGAAGGGAGTTTAAAATGGTTACAACTAACTTTTTTTAGACCTAACAGGTTTTAGAAACCTGTTAGGTCTCTGAAACCTGTTAGGTCTTTTTGAATTATACTACTAGCAAGAACACCGAAAATAGCTACAACGTGAAATCAACTCTTTTGTAATGAGAAGCATCTGATATAGATTGAATTTTTTATCAAAACTGTAGGTTTTATAAAAAAATAATATATTTTTGGAATGATTTAAGAAAATTGGTAAATGGGTTCTACGATTTTCTTTAAATTAAAGGCAAAAAAATTAATTTTCGGAACCCATCTTGCAAACTCTGTAAAGTCAATTCTTAGAAACCTACATAAATTAAAAAAATGAAAAACACACTTACTTTACTTATTGTTATTTTTAGTATAACTTTTCTAAAAGCCCAAACAAAACTATCGGAAGATAACATATCAATTGGAGAGCCTTATACTCCAGTAATGGTATTAGATGTTAAACATGTTGAATATAAAGATAAAATTGTTGCTGTTAAATACTTTGAATTACTCAATAGAATAAGATACTTTAGTATAGAAACCTTTGACAGTGAGAGTTTGACTTTGATAGAAAGTAATTCTTACAATGAACATTTTTCTACTAAATCTAATTTTGAAGACATTGTAGTGTTAAATGATCGGATTTACGTATTCTATTCTATTTGGGATAAAAAGAGTAAAATTGAACAACTTTATGCTCAAGAAATTAACCCTGCTTCTTGTTCTTTTAGAGGCGATGAAAAATTGATTTTTACAATTCAAGGAAGTGTAACTGCTACTCCTATAATAGATGCATTGACCAATGCTTATCAACGGTATTCTAAATATGAATTTCAGACTTCTTATGATAAAAGTAAGCTGCTTATTCAATACCGAAAAGAACCTATAAAAAAAAATGAAGCAGTAAATAAAGATGTGATTGGTCTCCATGTTTTTGATGAAAGTCTTTCCTTAACTTGGGGAAAAGAGGTAACCATGCCTTATACCGAAAAAAAAATGGATAACCTCGATTATGCTTTAGATTCAAAAGGAAATGTACTTTTAGCAGCACTAGTTTATAGAGATAACACAACCAAAAAATTAATAAACAAGCAAATTAATTACGACATTGAAATTATAACCGTGCAAGGAAAATCTGATGAAATTATTCAAAACAAAATCAACATAGACAATGACAAACACATTGTTAGTTTAAATTTATTTGAAGTGGTAAATGTTAAGTTTCACAAGGTTGTTCCTTAAAGTCTTGTTTACTATTACTCTTCAAAAGTAGTATTTTTTCTTTAAACACTGCTGGCTTTTCCTTAAAAATTTTAGGTTCGAGTTCAAACCACTTT
>JAHYJH010000133.1 GCA_019429185.1 Vicingaceae bacterium | reverse complement strand
TACGAAACGGAAGAAAAAATAAAAGAGATGTAGATAAATATAGGCAAAGAACAAAACCTAAACAATTTAAAAATAAAAGACTATTTCTATGAAAAACAAATGGTTACACCTTAACTTAATGACATTGGTGTTGAGCCAGAACCAACCGCATCATCAATTAACAAAACGCTATTAAACTTGCGATGATCTGTAACAGCAAATGTGTTTTCAGCATTTTTTATTCGCTCATCAAGTTTTGACAACGATTTTTGAGGAATGGTTTTGCTACTAATTCACTTAACACCAAATGAACCAATTGTTTAGAAACTCCTAAACGAGTAGTAAGTTCTTTAGCGGTTAATTCATTGCTTTTTTCAAAAGCTTCAATTATTTTTTCTTTTATAGTCATTTTACTATTGATAGTCAATAGTAAAATTTACAAAAAAAATTAATACTCATCTTTTTTTGAAGTTTTTTTTTGAAAAAGATTGAAATTTGAACTATACCGCAACCTGAAGCGGATGGAAAATAAAAGGCATTTTAGTTATCGAAAAATAGAAATTTACAATTTCTAAATTTTTCGAGTATTCTCATAACAAAAAGAGATTATACATTTCTATTATTACGGGATGCGAGTCTCCCGAAAGTTTAACTTTTGGCACAACCCCTAAGCAACAGAACAACTACACTAAAAGTTTATTCACAAACTTTGTTGTTATTTATTTAGTTAAAAGTAATTTCGTCAAAAATTCAATGTACAATGGCACAACGCATAAAAATTAAAGAATTATTTGAAAAACAACCTGTTGGCGAAGAAATTACCGTAATGGGTTGGGTAAGAACAAAAAGAGGTAGCAAAAACATTGCATTTATTGCTTTAAATGACGGTTCTACTATTAAAAATATCCAGATTGTTGTAGAATTAAATGCTAACAATGAAAATTAAAAAAATTTTTTCGGGATTGTAACTCATGCTTTGTAACTTATTAAATTCTAACTCCTATAATACAAACATCATCCAATTGCTCTAAATCTCCTTTCCAATCATAAAAGGTTTTAAGTATTTTTTCTTTTTGTTGTTCTGTTGGAAGTGATGAAACTTCTCCTAAAAGTAGTTTAAATTGTCTGTAGTTGAATTTTTTTTCTTTTTCGCCACCAAATTGATCTGCATAACCATCCGAAAAAACATAAACCATATCTCCTTTTTCGAGTTGGTAGGTTTTGTTTGAGAAAGGTTGGTTGCCGACATAAGCACCTATTGGTTGTTTGTCTGCTTTTATTTCAATAAGTTCAACCCCACCTAATCTTTCCGAAGGGGAGGAACTCTCTCGCACAAATCCTTTGTTTTGTGGATGGCTTGTGTGTGGATTCTCCTCCCCGAAGGGGAGGTATGGAAGGGCTTTCCTTATCACATAAACAGGATTATTAGCTCCAGCATATTCCATTTTTAAAGTTGCTGAATTAATAGAACAGAAAGCAATATCCATCCCATCTCTAAGCTCACTTTCTTCTTCTGTATGAAGATTGATGGTATTATACACTTCTTGGTTTAAAAAATTTAACGCATCTACAGGTGAGTTTACTCCTTTATCTTTTATGGATTGATTCAAAATTTTTAATCCAATGATACTAACAAAAGCACCAGAAACACCATGTCCAGTACAATCTGCAACAGAAAAAACAACAACTTTTTCATTCGATTTATCTTGATTTGTTGTTGTAACTTCAGAAGCCCAATAAAAATCCCCACTAACAATGTCCTTTGGCAGAAAAATACAAAATGAATCGGGTAGTATTTTTTTTAATACTGATGGAGGAGTAATTAGTGCATCTTGAATTCGTTTTGCATAATTGATGCTATCAATAATTTCTTTATTTTTTTCTTCAACTTCTTTTTTTGATTTTTCAAGTGCAAATCGAGCAATAAGTTCTTTTTTTGTTAATCGATAACGCATTCTTATTAATAGGATAGAAAAAACAGCTACTGCACCAGTTAGCAGCCCTCCACTAACAAGTATTTCATCAATAAGTAACTCACTGTTGAAATAAAAGAAAACAACATTGGCGATGATATTTGCAACTACAATTAAAATGGAAAAAAACATACGATAAAACATAAACATTCCTGACCCTATAAAAAGAGCTATGTAGGCAAATGCGTGTTTTTGAAGATGCTCTAAATCCATCACACTCCACATATAAGCATTTTGTATGGAAATTAAAAAAACAGGGATAAAGCCTAAAATTTCAATAGGAATTTTAAGTTTTTTATGAAAAAGAACAGTAATTAAACAAACGAATGAAACACCTGTTCTAAATGTTAGAAATTCTTGCCAATATGCATGGAGATTAAAATAATCGGTAACAAAAAAGAGCATATTAAAAACTACAGCTACCCACAAAGCAATGGTGTGATAGCGTAAAATAGTTTTGTCTAATTCTGTTTTCCAGTCTATGTTACTCTTATTTTGGATCATTAGTCAAATGAATAGACCCTAAAATTAACAAAAAAACCACTTCCAAACAGAAGTGGTTTTTTAATATAAAAATTTAATGAATTAATTCTCAGCAACAATGGAAGCTCCAAAATATTCTCTGTTCATTCGGGCAATAAATTCCAACGATATTCCTTTTGGGCATTCAACTTCACAAGCACCAGTATTCGTACAGTTACCAAAACCTTCTTTATCCATTTGATGAACCATATTTAATACACGTTCTTTTCGCTCTACTTGCCCTTGAGGTAAATAAGAAAATTGTGAAACTTTGGCTGCTACAAACAACATGGCTGATGAGTTTTTACAAGTAGCCACACAAGCACCACAACCAATACAAGAGGCTGCGTCCATGGCTTTATCAGCGTCAGATTTTCTGATTGGAATGGCATTGGCATCTTGCGTATTTCCAGAAGTATTAACTGAAATATATCCTCCAGCATGTTGAATTCTTTCCAACGCACTTCTATCAACAATTAAATCCTTAATTACAGGTAAAGCTTTTGCTCTCCAAGGTTCAATGTAAATGGTATCACCATCTTTAAACATTCGCATGTGTAACTGACAAGTAGTTACTGCTCTATCAGGGCCATGAGCTTCGCCATTTATATAGAGTGAACACATTCCACAAATACCTTCTCTGCAATCGTGGTCAAATGCTACTGGTTCGTTACCTTCATTGATAAGTTGTTCGTTCAACATATCCAACATTTCTAAAAATGAAGAATGTTCAGATACATCGTTTAGTTTATAAGTTTCTAAAGCTCCTTTAGCTTTTGCGTTTTTCTGACGCCATACTTTTAATGTTAAGTTCATAGTATTAATTTAAAAATTAAACAATTAAAGAATGTAACAATTTGTAAAATGCTACATTAAACAATCGTTAAATTATTTATAAGAGCGTTGTTTAAGTTCAATATCATTAAATGTTAGTTCTTCTTTGTGAAGGATGGCTTCTCTAGGATTTCCTGTGTATTCCCAAGCAGCAACGTATCTAAAGTTTACATCATCTCTTTTTGCTTCTCCTTCTTGCTCACCATCCATTTCAACAGATTCTTCTCTGAAGTGTCCTCCACAAGATTCGTTTCTATGCAAAGCATCAACAGCGAAAAACTCTCCAAATTCTAAGAAATCGGCTACTCTTGTTGCTTTTTCCAATTCAGGATTTAGCTCATTCATTTCTCCGGGAACAAAAACATCTTTCCAAAATTCTTCTCTAATTTGAGCTATTTCGTCCATAGCTTTTTTTAATCCAGCAGCATTACGAGACATTCCTACGTTATCCCACATCACTTTTCCTAATTTTTTATGAAAATAATCAACTGATTTTTTGCCTTTATTGTTGATTAATTTTTCTAATTGTTCTCTAACTCCTTTTTCGGCAGCATCAAATTCTGGAGTGTTAGTTGGTATTTTACCTGTTCTTATTTCTTTTGCCAAATAAGCTCCAATGGTGTAAGGCAACACAAAATAACCATCAGCCAACCCTTGCATCAATGCTGAAGCTCCAAGTCTGTTTGCACCATGATCAGAAAAATTAGCTTCACCAGCGGCATAACAACCAGGAATAGTGGTCATTAAATTATAATCTACCCAAATACCACCCATAGCATAGTGAACAGCTGGGTAAATCATCATGGGGGTTTTGTATGGATTTTCATTTACGATTTTCTCATACATTTGAAACAGGTTACCATATTTAGCTTCAATTACAGCTTCTCCTAATTCAGTAATTTTTTCTTTACTTGGGTTTTCTATTCCAGAAACCATTGCTTTTTCTTTTCCATATCGTTCAATGGCTGTTGCAAAATCTAAAAATACTGCTTCACCAGTTGCATTCACGCCATAACCAGCATCGCATCGTTCTTTTGCAGCACGCGATGCAACATCTCTAGGAACTAAATTGCCATAAGCTGGATATCTTCTTTCTAAGTAATAATCTCTATCTTGTTCAGCGATTTGAACAGGTTTTATTTTCTTTTCACGTATCGCTTTAACGTCTTCTAGTTTTTTAGGCACCCAAATTCGTCCATCATTACGAAGTGATTCTGACATCAACGTAAGTTTTGATTGATGTTCTCCTGAACGTGGAATACAGGTTGGGTGAATTTGTGTGTAACACGCATTAGCAAAATAGGCTCCTTTTTTGTGAATTTTCCATGCTGCACTTGCGTTTGAACCCATCGCATTGGTTGATAAGTAAAATACATTACCATAACCTCCACTTGCAATTACAACAGCATGAGCGGAATGTCTTTCTATTTCTCCAGTAATCATATTTCGGGCAATAATTCCTCGTGCTTTGCCATCAACAATTACTAAATCAAGCATTTCATGACGGTTGTGCATGGCTATTTTGCCTTTTGCAATTTGCCTATTCATTGCTGAGTACGCTCCCAATAGCAATTGTTGCCCGGTTTGACCTTTCGCATAAAAAGTTCTGGATACCAATACTCCACCAAATGAACGGTTATCTAACAATCCACCATAATCACGAGCAAAAGGAACTCCCTGAGCTACACATTGATCAATAATGTTAGCAGAAACTTCGGCTAAACGATATACATTGGCCTCTCTAGCTCTGTAATCACCACCTTTTACGGTATCGTAAAACAAACGGTAAACGGAATCACCATCGTTTTGATAATTTTTTGCAGCATTAATACCTCCTTGAGCAGCAATAGAATGAGCTCTACGAGGAGAATCTTGATAACAAAATGCTTTTACGTTGTAGCCCATTTCGGCTAATGAGGCTGCTGCTGAACCTCCTGCTAAGCCAGTTCCAACAACGATAACGTCAATGTTTCTTTTGTTAGCAGGATTAACCACATCAATATGGTCTTTATAGTTTGTCCATTTATCTTTTAATGGACCTTCTGGTATTTTTGAATCTAATTTTGACATATTTAAAATAGATTAATGTTAATGGTTAAAAAAATGAACTAAAGCAATAATGATAAAACCAAGAGGTATTATAATTGCATATAAGTTACCTAATTTTTTAATTATTGGCGTATATTTTCGGTGGTTGAATCCAACCGATTGAAAGGCTGATTGGAATCCGTGCATTAAATGCAACGATAAGAATAGGAATGCTAAAATGTACAATCCAACTCTAATTGGGTCAGTAAATTTATGAACTAATTCTTCGTGAAAACGAAATTCACCTCCTTCATTTAAACCACTCATGTTGCCTTCAATAAATTTGGTTTTAATTTCAGGAATCCAAAAATCGTAAAAATGCAATCCCAAAAACAATAAAACCATTATACCTGTTATTGCCATGTTTCTGCTCATCCAAGAAGAGTTTTCACTTGGCTTATTCATAGCATATTGAATAGGTCGTGCACTTTTGTTTTTAAGTTCTAGGGTAATTCCCATGATTAAATGAAAAACTACTGCAAACAACAAGATGGGTTGTATTGCAAATTGAACAATTGGGTTTGTTCCCATAAAAAATGATACATTATTAAATGCATCGGCACTGATTATCGACAGCAGATTTATGATGAAATGTTGGAATAAAAATAACAACAAGAAGAACCCTGAGAGGGCCATCAAAATTTTTCTTCCTACCGAAGATTTTGAAAATCCGTTACTCATAACTTTAGTTTAAATAAATAATAAATTGAAACGACAAATGTAGCTATTTATATTAAAAACTTACTTTAATAATAAATTAAATTGAATTAATGTCGGTTATTTTTAATAATTATAAATAAGGATGGTTTTTAATTTTTTTGATAAGAATCTGATAACAATCTATTAACATTTATCTTTAAAGATTATAGGGCATAATCTTTGAAGATTGCGTTACTTTGTTGTTAAAATAATAAATTTCATATTTCAATAACTACTCTATAAAATGCAAAAGCTATTTTTTTCTTTATTAATAGGTATAACTTCTTTTTTTCTTTCGGTAAATGGTTATGCTCAAGCAGACAAACAGCAAGTTTCTATTACTTGTGTTGGATTTTATAATCTCGAAAATTTGTTTGATACCATCATAGACCCCGATACCAATAAAATTTTACAAGATGAATTTACGCCTAAAGGGAAATATAGATGGACTTCCGTTAAATACAATGAGAAATTAGATAATATGGCTCGTGTTATTTCTGAATTGGGGAAAGATGTAACTCCCGATGGAGTTGCCATTTTAGGTGTTTCAGAAGTTGAAAATCGGTTGGTGTTAGAAGATTTAGTTAAACAAGAAGCCATAAAAAATAGAAATTATCAAATTGTGCATTACGATTCGCCAGACAAGAGAGGCATTGATGTAGGATTAATTTATAATCCAACTTATTTTAAAAATGTAACGAGTAAAAGTTTCACATTAAAAATTCCTGAAGATACCGCTTTTTTTACTAGAGATCAACTGTTAGTTTCTGGAGAATTACATGGAGAAAACATATACATTATTGTTTCGCATTGGCCCTCAAGAAGAGGTGGGGAGAAGAAAAGTAAACCAAAGCGAATTGCAGCAGCTCAATTAGCTCGCTCTATTGTAGATTCTTTACAAAATTACAATCCAGATGCAAAAATTTTTTTTATGGGCGATTTGAATGATGACCCTGTGGATATTAGCGTGAAAGGATATTTGAAAGCTGAAGGGAAAGAAGAATTAGCCATTGATGGAAAACTTTTTAATCCGTTTGAAGATTTTTTTAAAAAAGGAATTGGTACACTTGGTTATAATGATGCTTGGAATCTTTTCGATCAGATTATCATCTCATCCTCATTGTTAGGTAAAGATTATACAACACTGAAATTCCACAAAGCAGTAGTATTTAATAAACCTTACCTTAAAACCTCAGAAGGAAGGTTTAAAGGTTATCCATACCGAACTTTTTCTTTTGGCGAATACATTGGAGGATATAGCGATCATTTTCCTGTATATTTGTATTTAGTTAAAAACATAAACTAACATTCATGAAGTATTTCCTAATTATAGTTTCTTTTGTCGCTTTTTCGTTTTCTGGTTTTTCTCAAGATACATTGAATGTGATGTTTTATAATGTACTTAATTATCCTCAAGTTAATCCAACTAAGGCAGATACACTAAAACCGATTGTAAAACTTATAAAACCAGATATTTTCATGATAACTGAGTTAACTGCTCTAAGTGGAGCAAACCTCATTTTAACAGATGCTCTTAATGTAGATGGAGTAACACACTATCAAAGAGCCACCTATTTTAATGGACCAGATACGGATAATATGTTATATTACAACTCCAACAAGTTGACACTAAAAAGTCAGTTTGAAATAGCTACTGTTTTAAGAAACATAAGTGAATATGTATTGTATTATAACGCTCAACCTTTATCTCCAGGAGATGATACTATTTTTATTTATTGTTATGTAGCTCATTTAAAAGCCAGTCAAGGAATTTCTAACGAACAACAACGAAATCAAGAGGTTGTTACTTTTAAAAATTATTTAGATGCAAAGGCTGTTAGTTTAGAAAATGTCTTTTTTGCAGGCGACATGAATATTTATGGAGATTTTGAGCCAGCACATAATACTATTTTAAATGGAGGATTAGTTAAACTTTTCGATCCTATCAATTCACCTGGATTATGGCATGCAAATTCGTCTTTTTCTGCCATTCACACACAAAGCCCAAGAGATGTTCTTCTTCCTGATGGTGGCTCAAATGGTGGGTTAGACGATCGTTTTGATTGGATTTTTACTAGCCAAGATGCACTTAATGGAGCAAACAAGGTGAAATACATTCCAAGTACGTATAAAGCTATCGGAAATGATGGTTTGCATTTTAATAAATCAATCACAGATGCTCCTATAAATATTTCTGTTACTCCAAATGTGCTAAGTGCTTTGTTTTATATGTCAGACCATTTGCCTGTAGCAATGAAAGTAGAAATTGGAAACAATGTTACGGTTGGCATTAAGCAACAAGTAAGTATTTCGAGTTGGAAAGGTTTTTTCTCAAACAATCAATTCAATTTTCAAAGTAAAAACCCAGAATCTTTGCTGAATGTAACCGTTTTTGATTTGGTTGGAAGAATGGTTTATATCAATAAATTTAATTCAACTAATTCATTTATAGTAAACCTCTCTAGCCTAACTAATGGATTGTATTTTGTTTCTGTTGCTTCCGAAAACAAGCAAGAAACCTTTAAGATTATTAAAGAGAAATAAAAGTGCCGTTGAAGATTAATTGGTTGAAGAATTTCCTCCGCCAAAACGTAACCCAATTTTAATGGCTAAACGTAAATCAACAGGAAGACCATTGCCAATATAAGGAACATAATCATCTTCATTAAATTCATTTTTAGCCAGATCTTTAGTTTTATTGTTACTAACATCTATGCTATTGGTAATAAATTTTCCGACACCAAAAGTAAATTCAAAAAAGAAAAGACCAGCGGGTTTCCATTTATATCCAGTCAACGCTCCTAAAGCAAATCCAGTTGTTGATACATCTGTTTTTTCTGAAATAAAAAGATTAGGACTATTCGAATCTAAATAGGGTTTGCTGAGAAAGTCATTTTAATTACTTAATTAACACTTATTCAGTTAATTATGTTAATAACTTGAGGGTATTAAACTGGGGTAAATGCAAGGTTTTCTTTAATTTTAAAGAAAAAA
>JAHYJH010000132.1 GCA_019429185.1 Vicingaceae bacterium | reverse complement strand
ATATCTATCGGACAATATACTTCAAGAGTTATTTAGCAATCGGTAGACTCTTATTCCCTTCACTTTATTATTGCAAATCTATAAATTTTAAAAGTTTATAAATTAACTTTGCAAACATAGGAGCTATTGGGAGTGAAAATCTGTGTAATTTATCAATGTCTTTCTTATTTTCAAAATGTATTACTCATTGTTGTTTATTTTTTTATAGGTATTACCCACTTCTGATTATTTTTTTTATAAGTGTGAGTGAGCTCACTATGTTCGGTTGATGCTACTGCGTGGTGTGGCAAAAAAAGAAAAAATAAGTGGCTGAGGAGTAACAAAAGATGGTCAAATGAAAACATACCAATTCCTCTATTTAATTAAAAAGAAGAAAGTCTTGCTGACTGCATGATACAAAAAAATGGAACGAACTTTTTTATCAAAAATAATGAATTTTTAACGGCTTAGGTAAGGGGTACTAGTCCCAAAGCCCCCTAATCCCCCGAAGGGGGACTTTTCCAACGCACAAAGCCCATGTTAAACGTCATTGCGATGCTTTTTTTAGGTGTGTGGTAGGAGCAGAAGCAATCTGTTTATTAGAAGTTCATATCGAGAGGAGCAGATGTTGTACGAAACTGCCATAGCGATGAGATTACAACATCAGAGGTGTGTTTTTAATTTTTTAATTATAAAAAGCTTCTAATTCTTCATGAGTAATATGAGTGATTTTCCCATTTTTTGAATTAATTCCATGAATAGCTTTGTTTTCAAATTGAATTAAAATATCAGAATTTTTGATTTTGATGTTTTCGAGTAATTTAAAGTAGATAATCTTACAGTTTAAGTTTGGTAATTTCGTTTCCCATTTTAATTGTCCATTTTGTTTAAAAGCTTTAATAGAACAAGTTTCCACTGAATGTTTAATTGTAATTTTATTGTTAAAAATTATAGAAGTATCATTATAATTAATTTCCTGTCCAAAAATTTTTGAAAAGACTGAGTCTTTTTCATTATCAATTTGTCCAAAAACACTAAATCTTAATAATACTATTATAAATGTTAAAACTATTCTATTTATATCTACTTTCATAAGTTTGAACATAAAATGGCTTATTACTTTTTTATAAATGTACCTTTTTGCTTCCATAGTTTCCCTCCCAAATGTACAATATTTTTTATATTTCCTTACATCCTTATCCTTAACAAAAAACACTTTCCCTCGAGTTATGTATTTTTGTAAAAACAACATTAAATTATGAAAGCAGTAATTCAACGTGTAAGTGAGGCATCGGTAACGATAGAGACCAAAACTACTTCAATAGGAAAAGGCTTGCTAATTTTATTAGGCGTAGCTGAAAATGATACTCAAGAAGATATTACTTGGTTGGCTAAAAAAATTGCTCAACTCCGAATTTTTGATGATGAAAACGGAATTCCCAATCTTTCTGTAAATGATGTTAATGGAGAAGTGTTGCTCATCAGCCAGTTTACGCTTATGGCAAGCACTAAAAAAGGCAATCGCCCATCATTTATTTTAGCTGCTAAACCTCCAAAAGCAATAGATTTGTATCATAATTTTATAAAAGAACTTACGCCATTATTGCAACAACCACTCAAAACAGGCGAGTTTGGTGCGTATATGAAAGTGGCTTTAGTCAACGAAGGACCATTTACTATAATTATTGATAGTAAGAATAGAGTTTAGACTGACTCTTATGTGTGTTGAATATATGTTCGTTTAACCGCATCGCCAACCTATTCTTGCATTTTTAATTTTCATAAAAATAAAGTTGTTGACTCTTTTTCATATAATTCTCTTATTTTTGGGCTTTCTAAATTACATTCAATGAAAAAAATTTTATACCTAATTTGCGTGTTGTGGTTAACTAACTCAACCGCACAAGAAACCTTTATGGTTAATGGTACGCACGATAAAAACTTAAACTTTTATGCCTTTACAAATGCAACAATTTATACCGATTATAAAACCAAAATTGAAAACGGAACGCTTTTAATACAAAATGGGAAAATAATTGAAGTTGGAGAAAAAAAGAAAGTAAAAATTCCAAAAAATGCAGTGATTTATGATTTAAAAGGAAAATTTATCTATCCTTCATTAATTGATATTTATAGCGATTATGGAATGCCGGAAGTTAAAAAAGAACGCAATAACCCTCGATTTAGCCCACAATTGGAAACCAACAACAAAGGAGCTTACAACTGGAACCAAGCCATAAAACCTGAAACAGAAGCAGGAAAACTATTTACACCTGACGAAAAACAAGCAGATGAATATCGGAAATTGGGCTTTGGAACAGTATTAACTCATCAAAAAGATGGAATTATGCGAGGAACGTCCGCTTTTGTAACTTTAGGCGATGAGAATGCTAACCTTGTTTTATTAAATGAAAAAGTAGCTGCACATTTAGCATTCGACAAAGGAAGTTCAACACAAGATTACCCTGGCTCACTAATGGGAATGATAGCACTCATTCGTCAAACCTATTACGATGTAGATTGGATGTATAATAATAATAACATTACAGAAAACAATCTTTCTTTAAAAAGCATTTTAGATAGTTGGGAATTGCCACAAATTTTTGAAACAAAAGACAAACTCGATATTTTAAGGGCCGATTTAATTGGCGATGAGTTTAATACACAATATATTTTTAAAGGAAATGGTGATGAATATCAACGCATTGCTGAAATTAAAAAAACCGAAGGGAAACTCATTGTTCCAGTTAATTTTCCCGAAGCGTATGATGTAGAAGATCCTTATGCAGCCATGTTGATTTCATATTCCGATGTTAAACATTGGGAATTAGCTCCTTACAATCTTGGTGTTTTGGCTAAAAACGAATTTGATTTTGCAATAACTGCTGCCGATTTAAAAGATAAAAAAAGTTTTTTTATTAATCTGCAAAAAGCAATAAAATCAGGACTATCCAAAGAAAATGCGTTGAAAGCATTAACCTACAATCCTGCTCAATTCATTAATCAATATGACAAAGTGGGCAGTTTAGAAAAAAATAAATTGGCTAATTTTATTATTACGTCCGACAGTCTTTTTGAAGAAAAAACTACTATCCATGAAAATTGGATTAGAGGACAACGCTATGTAATTGATGATTACAATGTTGTTGATATTAATGGTGATTACAATGTAAATGTGAATGGAACTGTTTATGAACTCTCCGTTAGTGGAGAAAAAGAAAAACCAGCTGGAAAAATAAAGTTTTTTATTTTAACGGATACTATTTCAGTAGATGCATCTATTTCTCGTACAGGAACCTCTATTTCGTTAAGTTTTAATCCTTCAGATTCAATTAAAAACAATGGGTACGTTCGTTTAGCTGGAAGTATCAATCATAATGGTGTGATTTGGGATGGAAATGGTCAATTATCTAATGGAAATTGGGTTAAATGGTCAGCCATTCGTAAGAAAAATGGCACTAAAAAAGAAGACAAAAAACTTGTTGTAGCAGATAGTTTAATTGTTCCGACTATCAAATATCCTAATATGGCTTATGGGTTTGATTCACTTCCTAAACCAACAACCATGCTCATAAAAAACACAACTGTTTGGACGAATGAAAATGATGGTATTTTAAAAAACACTGATGTTTTAATACAAGATGGAAAAATTACTGCAATAGGAAAAAATTTAGTTGCTGAAGGTGCTGAAATTATTGATGGAACAAACAAACACCTTAGTTCAGGAATTATTGATGAACATTCGCACATAGCCATTAGTAGAGGAGTAAATGAATGTACGCAAGCCGTTACTGCCGAAGTAAGCATTGCCGATGTAATCAATTCTGATGATATTAATATATACCGACAATTGGCTGGAGGAGTTGTTGCCTCTCAACTATTACACGGTTCATGCAACCCCATTGGAGGACAATCAGCCATCATAAAATTGAAATGGGGACATACTCCAGAAGAAATGAAAATAGAAGATACCGATGGGTTCATCAAATTTGCTTTAGGCGAAAACGTAAAACAATCCAATTGGGGTTCTTTTAATACCGTTCGTTTCCCTCAAACTCGAATGGGTGTAGAACAAGTGTATTATGATGCTTTTATTAGAGCAAAAGAATATCAAACAAAATGGGATGCGTATGCAAAATTAACGCCTAAACAAAAAGAAACTGCCGAAGCACCCAGAATTGATTTAGAATTAGAAACATTAAATGAAATTTTAAATAAAGAACGCTTTATTTCTTGCCACTCTTATGTGCAATCGGAAATTAATATGTTGATGCACGTTGCTGATTCTATGGGTTTTACTGTTAATACCTTTACCCATATTTTAGAAGGGTATAAAGTTGCCGATAAAATGAAAAAACATGGAGCTGGCGGTTCCACTTTTTCGGATTGGTGGGCATATAAATTTGAAGTGAACGATGCTATTCCTTACAATGGAGCAATAATGCACCAGCAAGGAATTGTTACTGCTTATAATTCGGATGATGCTGAAATGGGAAGAAGGTTGAATCAAGAAGCAGCAAAAGCGGTTAAATATGGCGGTGTTTCGGAAGAAGAAGCCCTAAAATTTGTTACACTTAATCCTGCAAAATTGTTGCATTTGGATGATAGAATGGGAAGTATTAAAGTAGGAAAAGATGCTTGTGTTGTAATTTGGAGTGATAATCCGTTATCCATTTATGCTACCGTAGAAAAAACAATTATTGATGGTGTAGTTTATTTTGATAGAAAAGCAGACCAACAACTTTATTTATTAAATCAAAAAGAAAAAATAGCAATCATTGAAAAAATGATAGAAGAAAAAAAGAATGGAGGGAAAACACAACAACCTAAACAAAAAAAACAAACGCATTATCATTGTGATACGGTTGGGGAATAATTTAATTGGCTATGTGTGTTAGCTTCCCCTCTTGAGAGGGGCAGGGGTGTGTAAGTGAAATATATAAAATTGACAAGAAAAATAATTCCATACAATCCAAAATTAAAAATAATAGAATTAGATGGATACTCTCATAACTTTGAAGAGGTTGTTTTAAAAGATGAAGAAAAAGAAAAAACACTTAATTCTTTTGGATTAACTGTAATTCGTTTTGATGATAATGAAGTAATGAATGATATTCATAATGTATTAAGAACAATTGAGGGATATATTGGAGAATTTGAGAAAACACACCCCTACCCCTCTCAAGAGGGGAAGCTTCTCAACTAAAGTAAAAAAACAAACACACATGAGTCAAACATCATACAATAATCTAAAATTTAAAACCATGAGTAAAACAAAAACAATTCTACTTTTAACTTTCTGCTTTCTATTTTCTACTTTTCACTGTGTTGCACAAGTAGAAACTCCAGCCTTACCTCAAAAAGGTACAATATTGCTATTGAACGGCTACGCACATATTGGCAACGGAGAAGTAATAGAAAATTCGGTAATTGCAATAGAAAACGGTAAACTTACCATGGTTGCAGATGCAAGAGTTGTGAAATTTGATGTTTCAAAATATGATACCATCATTAAATTAGAAGGAAAACATGTGTATCCTGGAATCATTGCCCCCAACTCAACCTTAGGATTGACTGAAATTGAAGCTGTTAGAGCCTCTGTTGATGAAGCAGAAACAGGAACAATCAACCCTCACGTTCGTTCATTAATTGCTTATAATACAGAATCGAAAATAACAACAACCGTTCGTTCTAATGGTGTATTATTAGGACAAATTACCCCTCGAGGAGGTTTAATTTCTGGAACTTCTTCCATTGTGCAGTTTGATGCATGGAATTGGGAAGATGCAGCCATAAAAAAAGATGATGGCGTTCACCTCAATTGGCCCAATATGTTTAGCCGATGGAATGGAGAAAAAAATAAAAATTATGATAAATCTATTGAAACAATAACCACTTTTTTTGATAATTCAAAAGCCTATTGTAACATTGAATCTCATCCCGAAAAAAACCTTCGTTTCGAAGCCATGAGAGGTATTTTTAATGGGACTCAAACCCTTTTTATTCATACCAATTATATTAAAGAAATTACCGAAGCTATTGCTTTTATGAAAAAATATGAACTAAAAAAAATGAGTATTGTGGGTGGTTATGATGCTTGGATGATAGCTCCTTTACTTAAAGAAAATAATATTTCTATAGTACTAAAAAGATTACATAGTTTACCCGAAAGACAGGAAGATGATGTGTATTTACCCTATAAAATGCCCAAAATTTTATTTGATGCGGGGATTTTATTTTGTTTAGAAAACGCTGGAGATATGGAAACCATGGGAACCAGAAACCTTCCTTTTTATGCTGGAACTGCTGTAGCTTATGGATTAACCAAAGAACAAGCTCTACAAGCAATTACATTAAACACCGCTAAAATATTGGGAATTGATGCCACCACAGGAAGTTTGGAACAAGGAAAAGATGCTACGCTTTTTGTTTCAATAGGCGATGCTTTAGATATGAAAACCAATAATGTGGTGTTGGCGTTTATTCAAGGACGACAAATTGACTTGAATAACCATCAAAAAAAACTGTATGAAAAATATAGTGAAAAATATAAAGGTTAAAAATAAAAACTTTCAGGAAATTTAGGGTTCGCCTTTTTTGGAAGGATGTGCAATGGTTAATGCTGTTGGCAACCATTTTTTATTCCACGTTTTTCAAGTTCCGCTTCTAATCTTTTTGTTTTTACAAATCTTCTATTTTTATTGAATTTCGCATTTTTTTCGTCCTCAATTAATTCTGTGATTAGAAATTCAATTTCTCGGTCAGTCAGTTCATTTATTCGCTCAATTGGCTCTTCAGTTTCTACTTCAATTAATTTGTAGTCAGTTTTTGGCAATTCTGATTTACCAACTATACCGAAACCAAATAGCTTTTCGGTAGAAAAGATAGTTAGAGTATATTCATGGAAGTTACTAATGATTCTCTTTTAATATTAAATTTAATTTATTTTTTTGCTCCTCTAACTGTTCTACTTTTAATTTTAATTCTTTCAATTCCTTATTTATATTCTTTAATTCCCTTTTCGCTTTCGATGCAATTAGAAAATTTTTTCCAAATTTTTCTTCAACTAATTTTTCAACTTGCGACCTTAAAAGTCTGAGATAAGGATTACCATAAATAGACCCTTCTCTAAAATGTAATTTTCCTTCATTGATTGCATTTATGATGTCTTTTCGTGTTAATCCAAATTCTATAAATGCAGTTTTATCACTTAGCACACCGTCTTTCTTTGTCCATTCATGTTTAGGCTCAATATTATTCATAATTCTTATTTTAATTTTAATAACCTTTTATTAACCAATTCTTTGTCAAAATATTCTTCGTCATATTGTCCACCAAGCCATTCCAGCA
This sequence comes from Vicingaceae bacterium, assembly GCA_019429185.1. Lineage (GTDB taxonomy): Bacteria > Bacteroidota > Bacteroidia > Flavobacteriales_E > Vicingaceae > BRH-c54. The sequence continues at coordinate 1,810 of JAHYJH010000132.1, read as the reverse complement.
TTTCTTCATGTTCAGGATGTTTTTTATTTTTAATCGTTTCAAGTAATTCATAAAAGCCCCAAACACCACCACAGTCCTCTGGCGGACAATTTAGTTCTCCGTCAATACAGATTGGATATTTTACATTTTTTTCTTTTTGTAAGAAATTTTCTACTTTTATCAAGTGTTTCCAACTGTCGCCAAAGTCGTAAGTGTTAAGTTTCACAAGGTTGTTCCTTAAATTCTTGTTTACTTTTACCATTCAAAAGCCGTTATTCTTTTTTGTCATCAATTTGTTTGTCTTTTTGTTTGTCTTTTTTTAAAAATTCCAAATTCCATATCTTTTCGGCACGCTGTCCAATAAACCAAAACGATATTGCAAGAATAATAAAGAAAATTGCCTTGTGTGTTACGTCCCAAAAATATTCAAAATACTTTGTATAAAGGTTGATAAACAAGAAAGTAATACCGAAACTTCTTGAAGTGTAATCGTCATGTTTCAGCCCGTAATAAATTGCTCCGATTGCAACAAAACCAAAAAGTAGTCCCCAGTGAAAAAGTTCAATTTGTTTTACGTCATACCAACTGTGCATATCACCGTAATTACCAAATATTGATAGAATCCATAGAGAAATGAAAAGATAAAGTAATCCCACAATATATGTCGGCTTGTGAAAATCCGATAGCTTAGAATTGTTTTTTAGAAAAAAACTTGTGCCAACCAAAATGGCTCCAAATAAAATAAATCGCAGGGGATAATTCATTCCAAGAAAATAAGCTCCCCAACTAGAAACATATCCTGTTTCTGTTCCAAACCAACTTCCAAGTGATATGAGTGCAAATAACCAAACAAGCTTTGAAGAAAACCAAAGTGCCAACCCTGCATAAATAATAGTTGATAACAAAAACAGTATTGAGAAATGTCCACTACCCAAGTCTAATGCTTTGCCTAAATACGCAACAGCAGCAGCAGTTAAAAGAACTCCAGCAAAAAGAATTGCTTCGTTACTGAAAATCTTCTCAGGTCTTTTTTGTCGCCTCTTAAGTCCTGCATAATAAACTATTGATGATAAGGCTACAAATGTCAAACATAATCCAATATCTGATGAAGAGAAAAAGTTTTCGATTAAATCAATTAAAAAATTGTCAGCTATAATTGCACCAACTGTCGTAATTGCACAAATTATAGCAATCCAAAATGAATACTTAGCTAATTTTTTATAGTCAAAAGGTCGGATTGAATAACTGTTTCGTAAAGTATCAGCAGTTTCCTTTGTTATTATCCCATTTTTTTCCCAATCACTTATTGTGTCATTGAGGAAATGTCCTTGTTTTTTATTGCACTTCATTGTCTTAATTTTTATATTGGCGCCCAACGGTCTGCTGCTAAGAACAGGTGGGGGGTTCATTGCTTTTCTATTTCAATTTTTTTCAAATGTAGCAAAAAGATTTGAAGTTCGCAAACTGCTCTCTCCCACTTGTTTTTAGCAGCTATTATAGTTTTGGCACAAAAGCCAAATCTAAGGGAAAAAGTATCTTAAAGTTTGGTATAAAAAATTGCCTTGAACTTTCCAAAAGCACCAACAAAATGATAGCCAAAATTTTTTTTGACAAAAATCCATTAGCCATTTGTTTTTTGTTGAGCCGAGGTGCAGTTTTTAACCACTAAAAAGATTAAAAAACCACTAAACTGTCAAAAAACTTCGGAACTCCTTAGATGATGGTAGTTTGTGTTTTTATTATCTTATAGAGATATTTAATATAGTCATATACAATGCTGTTACTAGTCTGAATAGAAAAGCAATCCATAAAAAAACTTCAAAAGTAAGTT
>JAHYJH010000131.1 GCA_019429185.1 Vicingaceae bacterium | reverse complement strand
AGGAACTATAACGGTTAATCCAGCACCTATTATAACAGTTCCATCAGGAGGAATTGTGTGTGTGGGAAATACAATTAACCTTACTCCATCATCAGGAGGAACATGGGTAAGCAGTAATCCTTCAATAGCAACTATTGATAGTACTGGATTAGTAACAGGAATTTCAGTAGGAACAACAACTATCACATTTACAGATGCAATAACAGGTTGTTCAAGTTTTGCCACTTCTGGGGTAGTTACAGTAGGAGGAGGGCAAGCAATTATTACTGCCACTCCAACTTCAGGATTAGTTCCATTAAATGTTGACTTCGGAAATGGAAACGTAACCAATGTAAGTTGTTTTTGGGACTTTGGAGATGGAAGTACTGATACTTTGTGTAATCCAATTCATGTATATGCTACATTAGGTTCATATACTGCAACTTTAATCGTTACAGATATATATGGATGTCCAGACACAGTTACTATGATTATTGAGGTAATTGGTGAATCAAGCATTTTAATTCCAACGGTTTTTACTCCAAATGGTGATGGCAGTAATGACTTCTTTAGAGTTGACGGTGTAAACCTAAAACATGTTGAAGGCGAAATATTTAATCGCTGGGGGCAAAAAATGTTTGCGTGGGATAATGTAAATGGATATTGGGATGGTAGAACACTTTCTGGAAGCGAAGCTCCTGCCGGTACTTATTATTTCATTATTAAAGCAGAAGGCATAGATGGAAAAGAATATTTTCAAAAAGGAACACTGAGTTTGATTAGATAATAAAATTTATACACTAAAAAAGAGGGACATTTGTTCCTCTTTTTTTTAATAAGTTTCTTTTTTTAATCTTAAAAGAGTAGTATCTTTAAAGTAAAAAAATGTGGTTTACATTAATGCAATAAGTTATCATTTTCCTGAAAAATCAATAACTAATGATGAATTAATTACTGATTTTAATTCGAATTGGAATAGAGAAAAAATCAATATATCCTCAGAAGAACTATATAAACAATGTTGGGTAAATAAAAGATACATATCCAGCTTAGATGAAACTGCTAAAGATTTAGGAAATGCAGCTGCTAATAAATTATTTAAAGAGTGGAATATTAATAGAAATGAAATTGAGTACCTTATTTTTGTTTCGGATGCATTAGAATATAAGGGACCAACTACAGCCTGTATAATGCAATATGATTTGGACTTAGCTCAGACTTGTGCTGCAATAGATGTGCTACATGGGTGTACAGGTTTTATTTATGGACTTAGTTTAGCAAAAGCTTTAATTGATAGTGAGCAAGTAAAAAATGTATTATTGATAACCGCAGATGTTCCCACTAAAGTTATCCATCCAAAAGATATTGATTTAAGAGCTATCTTTAGTGATGCTGCTGCTGCTACATTAATCAGTAACAAAAAAATTACTAAAGGCATAAATGCACAATTCAACAAATTTACTTTTGGAACGGATGGGTCTGGTGCTAAAAGTTTATTTGTTGAACATTCAGCAACTAAAGAACCTGCAGATATTAAATGGTTGAGTCAATTTATAGATGTCCCAACAGGGCTTGAAGGAGGTAGATTAACAATGAATAGTAGTAAAATTTTTCTTTTTGCACTCAAAAAAGTTCCTCAATTAGTAAAAGACATATTAATTAAAGAAAATTTAACATTTTCTGATATAGATTATTTTGTATTGCATCAAGCCAACGGACAAATGCTTGATTTTATTAGAAAAAAACTTAACATTGAGGAAGAAAAATTTATAATTAATATTCAAGAGATTGGAAATACTGTTTCAGCCTCTATTCCAATAGCTCTTTCTCAAATGTTTAAAGAAAATAAACTAAAAAAAGGTCAACAAATATTAATTTCGGGGTTTGGAATTGGTTTGTCTTGGGGTGGAACAATTTTAACGATTTGAGATTTACGAATTACGATTTACGATTTTTTATTTGTTATTTAAGATTTGAGATTTGAAATCCTCCTTTAGTAAATATAAAAAAAATACCTAATATTTGCACAACAGAAAAAGTAAAATTTATGGAAGACATCGCAGCATTTGTTAAAAAAATTGAAAACGAGTTTGATGAACTTGAAAAAGGAACTTTAACTCCCCAAACAAATTATAGAGAAATAGAAAATTGGAGCTCGATGCATGCCTTAATTATTATTGCTTTAATTGATTCTGAATTTGATGTTTTACTAAATGGAGATGATTTAAAAGAAACCCAAACCATTCAAGATTTATTTAATCTAGTTCAATCAAAAACTAATAATGGCTAAATTCTCTATTGAAAATATAGAAATTAAAGGAATTTCAGCGGCTGTTCCTAAACGTATTTATAATAATATAGAATACGATTGGATTTCTCTTAAAGAAAGAGAAATGTTTATAAAAACTACAGGCGTTGCTCAGAGACATGTTGCTAACTTTGGAACAACAACATCAGATTTATGCGAAAGAGCCACCAATGAGTTACTTAAAAAATTGAATTGGAATCTTGAAGAAATTGACGTGCTTATTTTTGTATCCCAATCTAGAGACTATGTAATTCCTTCTTCTGCTTGTATTTTACAACACAAACTAAACTTGCCCAAATCGTGCATTGCTTTTGACTTAAATATGGGATGCTCTGGTTATGTTTATGGACTTTCTGTAATATCTTCTCTATTAAATAGTCAACTTAAAAAAGGATTATTATTAGTTGGAGATATTTCAACTCTGCATACTTCACATAAAGACAAAAGTGCTTTTCCTTTGTTTGGAGATGCCGGCACATGTACTGCAATTGAGTTCAATCAAAATGGAGAAAAATCTTATTATAACTTGCAAACCGATGGCGAAGGTTATGAAGCTATTATTATCAGAGATGGTGGTGCAAGGAATTATGTTTCAGAAGTCTCTTTAAAATCAAAAAAAATTAGTGATGGAATTGAACGTAATAACATTCAATTAGAATTAAATGGGATAGCTGTTTTTAATTTTTCGTTGAAGGAAGTAACTCCTAACATTAATGAATTGCTTGAATTTTCCAATACTCAGAAAGATGAAATTGATTTTTTTATTTTCCATCAAGCTAATAAATTGATTAATGAAAGTATTCGGAAAAAACTTAAACTCCCGATAGAAAAAGTTCCTTATTCAATAGAAAAATATGGCAATACAAGTTCCGCCTCCATACCTTTAACAATTTTACATGCATTGCCAAAACAGTTGGAAAATAAAAATAAAAAACTTTTGTTATCAGGTTTTGGAGTAGGTTTATCTTGGGGTTCTGCTATTATTAATTTTAACAATGTAGTTTGTTTACCACTAATAGAAATGGATTAGAAATGAAAAAAATTCTTATCATAGGAGCAACATCAGAATTGGCAGAAAATTTCATTACTTCTTATGAGAAAGCGTATGAACTATATTTTACCGCTAGAAATTGCCCAAAACAAACCAATAATAAATGGATTTTAGTAGATTTCAACAATTTTAATGATACTTGTTTTGATAATTTACCTGAATTAGACGGAATGGTTTATTTTGCAGGAATTACCAGTCATACTCCTGTCAAATTAACTAAAAAACGTCATTACGATGAGGTTTTTAATGCTAATTTTTATGGAGCATTTATTTCGGTGGCAACTTTACTCAAGAAAAACAAAATAAAATCTAATGCTTCATTAGTTTTTCTCAGTTCTGTGGCATCAAAATATCCTTACTACGGAGGTGCTTTATATACCAGTTCTAAAATGGCTTTAGAAGGTTTCGTAAAAACATTGGCATTAGAATTAGCATCAAAAAAAATAAAAGTAAATGCGGTTTCTCCTACTTTTGTAAAAGGCGAAATGGCAGACTCAGTTGCCAATTTTACAACAGCATCAACCATTAAAGAATTTGATAAAAAACATCCATTTGGGAACATCAATAAAAACGATGTTAGTGAATTGATTCATTTTTTATTGAGTAATAAAAACAATTCCATAACAGGACAAATTTTACAAGTTGGTAATTTTAATACAGGATTAAATAATTGAACAATGGAAAAACAAAACAACATCATTTATTCTGTTATTATTCCCGCTTTTAATAGTGGAGAAACCATTACTCAATTATGTTCAGAAATTGTTACTATATTTAATGCTATCAATGTTATTTTTGAAATCATTATTGTAAATGATGGAGGAAAATTATCTACATGGAAGCACATTGAAAAGATTTATCATCAACTTAATTGTAAAATAAGTATTATCAGACTTTCAAGAAACTATGGGCAACATAATGCTACTTTGTGCGGAATAAAAAATGCTTTGGGAGAAGTTATCATTACAATTGATGATGATTTACAAGTTAATCCCAAAGAAATACTAAAATTAATAGATGGATACAAAAGCAATAATTCCGATGTTGTTTATGGTGTTTACAAAAGCAAAAAACACAATGCTGTTAGAAATATAGGAAGTGGGTTAATCAAAAATATCTCAAAACTATTTTTAAATTCACCAGGAAAAGGATCTTCTTTTAGATTATTTAAAGCATCTATTGCTGAAAAAATTCTAGAACATAGCCAAAGTTTTATTTACATTGATGAATTATTACTTTGGTACACCGATAACATTTCTTTTGTAGAGGTTGAACATGAAAAAAATAAAAAATCAAGGTACTCCATCATTAGTTTGTTCAAAATGTTTGTAAATATTACCACAAACTATACTGCTCTACCTTTAAAATTAATAACCTATTTAGGGTTAATTTCTTCTTTAATTTCTTTTGCTTTAGGAACTTTTTATATTTATAAAAAAATCTTTAGAGATGTACCTTTAGGCTATACATCAATAATTGTAGCAGTATTGTTTTCAGCTAGTATCATTTTATTTTCTTTAGGCGTTCTTGGTCAGTATATTTATAAACTTTATCAAGTGCAAAATAAAAAACCAACCTTTTTTATTAAACAAATACTCAGTAAATGATAGTTGAAAAATATGGTATTCAACTTAAAAAAATTACGGTTGAAGATATTGAGTTAATTCGTACTAAAAGAAATTCTGAAAATATATCATCAAAAATGATATATAGAGACTACATCTCTGAGGAACAACAACAAAAATGGTTTGAAAGTATTGATAATTTTAATAATTTTTATTATTTAATCTTTTACAATCACCAACCTATTGGATTAATTAATGACCGAAATTTAGACTGGAAAAACCTAACATCTGAAGCAGGTTTGTTTATTTGGGATGAAAAATATTTAAAATCTATTGTTCCTGCATTGGCAACACTAACACTCATTGAATTAGGTTTTGAAGTATTATCTTGGAATAAAACAACAATTAAAATTTTAGCTTCTAATACAGAAGCGTTGGCTTATAATAAACAAATTGGATTTAAAATAACCGAACAAAATAATGATATTGTCTTTATGGAGTTAAATAGGCATACTTATGTTGAAAAAACACGTAATTTAATTATTACACTTACAAAGAGTTATCAAAATAAAACACTAAAAGTTAAAGCACATCAATCCGATATTGAATTTATTGATAAAGTGAAAGAATTAATCAACAAGTTTAAAATAGATGCCTTAATTGAATCAGTAAATGACTATACTTGTTTTGAATATAAAATTACCGCTTAAAAATAGAAAAGTATAATTTAGACATTAACCCATTGCCGCTTTTTTTTTCTTTTTGTTTAAAAAATTTATCGTACCATTTTTTGTAAAACAGCCACAATTGAGAATATATCATATCGGGTAAAATATAAAAAAAATAATTCCATTTAGTTGAAAAATAAAGCCTTTTGTAACCTGTTTCATCTGCTATTTCTCCTACAATGGCATCAGCCATTTTTACTTGTTTTTGGGAGAGTTCATGTTTCCATTTTCCTATAAAATCAGCACTTATGGGCTGAAATAAACTACTATGGTATTTCATCACTAATTCTTCAGGATAAACACGCAGCACTTTGTCTTTTATTTTATAATATTCCAACATGGATGCGTGATATGCTATTCCTAAAAAATTGCAAATAGCTTTTACTTGCTTCTCAGGTTGTTGAACCAACTCTTCGTAACGTAGAAAATAGTACTGTTCTGGTTTATATTCCATTAGTTTTCTAACTTGTGTAAAAGAATATTGCCACCTGTAACAAACTAAAGAGAGATGATTTCCCTCAAAATCTACTTTACTCATAGAAATGTAATGGTCTCGATAATCTCTGGTTAAATGGATTATTTTAGCACCGGGAAAAAGTTCTAATAAAATTTTTAAATGACTGATTACATAAGAGTATCCAGGATTTTTATCGCCTATTATAGCAACCGCTTCTTTATCGAAAAAAGAAACATAATTTAAGTAAATCAATTTAATTAAACGCTGAAACGTAGCATTCTCTCCAAGTTCCATGATGTCATTCTTCAACTGTTCTTTATTAATAATCCACGTATCTATTTTAGGTTGTTGGAAAGTAGCATCGTAAAATTTTAGAAGTAATTTTTCATTCCATAGTTTTACATTTTTAAACTTGAAATAAAGATAAATAATCACTTTACTTTCAATAGGTATAGCAGTTTGTTTGTTAGCATCAAGTATGGTGCTAAGCATGGTAGTTCCAGAGCGTGGACGACCAATAATAAAAAAGAAAGGGATGTTGTCTAATTTTTCTGCTAACATATTTTGACTTGCCTAATTTACCTTTTCACAACTATTTCAGCGTTTAAAATTAGATAAATAACTCCATTTTATATGTATATTTACGCTTGAATTATTTAAAGAATGAAACTAAATTTAACCAAACTTACCAACACTAAAATTTATTTTTTCATAGTCATACTATGCTTTATTGTTTATGGAAACAGCCTCAACAACGAATATGCTTTAGATGATGATATTGTTGTTGGCAATAAATTAGTATCGCATGGGGTTAAAGCCATTCCCGAAATTTTTAAATCAAGATATTCACTTGGAAAGCAAGAATACGAATACAGACCAATGGTCATTGCTTCTTTTGCTCTCGAAAAGCAATTGTTTGGAAAATTACCCGAAAGTCAAACGAAACAAGAAAAAGAAAAAAAGGATTTATTAACTCAAGCGAATATTAGTCATTTTATTAATTTGATTTTGTATATACTAACTTGTATATTACTTTATTCCTTGCTTCAACATATTTTTAAAGATTACAATTTACTCTTGCCATTGGTAATTACCTTGCTTTTTATTGTACATCCGCTTCATACAGAACCTGTTGTAAACATTAAAAGTAGAGATGAATTATTTATGCAATTAGGAATTATTTTAGCATTAAAATATGTTGTTACATACACAGAAACGTCCAAGTTAAAATTTATTCTATTTGCAATTATTGCAACATTATTCGCTTTTTTATCTAAAAAAAATGCAATAGCAATTCTTGGAATAGCACCGGTTGTTTTGTATTTTATAAAAACCAATTATAAAAAAATAGGAGCAATTAGTTTATCCATTATAGGAGTTTTTATCATTTTCATATTAATGAAAAAAGGACTACTTTCAGGAAAAGCTACTCGTGAACTATTGTATTTCGAAAATCCATTGTTTTATGAAGGTACATTAATAAATCGAATTATGGTAGGATTATACTGTTCTTGGTTCTATTTAGAAATGCTGGTTTTCCCACTAAAAATGTCTTTTTATTATGGTTACAATCAAATTCCTATGGCAACTTTTTCTAATTGGCAAGTTTGGGCAGCCATTATCTTTTTTATTCCTGTTGGGATTTATGGATTCGTTCAGTTTTTAAAAAGAAAAGTAATCGGATTAGGAATAGTTATTTGGTTTGGAGTAATGCTTGGTGTAAATAATGTTGTTTTTCCTATTGTTGGAATAGTGGCAGATCGATTTACGTACACATTTTCAATCGGATTTTGCATTGTGGTTGGTTATTTGCTGCTAAAATTATTTAAAATTGATATAAATGCACAAACAGTAGGAGTAAAACTACCTACATCATTTATATTGGTTTTTACAGTTGTTTTTACAGCTTATTCTGCTCGAACAATTGCCCGAAACCCTGATTGGCACGATAAACTAACGCTCTATGAAAATGATATTGAACACCTAACTGAATCAGCAAAAGCCCATGCGTTAGTTGCTAATACCTTATATCCGATGGTAGCTCAAGAACTCAGAAAAAACCCAGCCAATATAGATATTCAAAAAATTATTCAGCACTATAAAGAAGCCATTAGGATTGATTCAACCTATTTAACTTCCATCAATAATTTAGGTTCTACTTATTTGAATTTTATGCAAGATTACCAAACAGCCATTACCTATTGTGAAAAAGCAGTTGCAATGGATTCAACTTATTTAGAAGCTCATACAAATTTAGCTTTTGCATACAATAAACTCGGAAAACACGATTTAGCCTTAAAACATTATGCTAAAGTAATAGAACTTAATCTGAGTAATTTCAGTGTTTTTGAAACATTTACTCAATTGGCTCAACAAACCAATAAAGTAGATGAAAGTATTGTGTTACTTAAAAACTTAGAAGCTAAAATAACTGATTCCAAAGCACTTTATGTAAGCATTGCCAATCTCTATTCACTTAAACCAGAAGGGATGCCCCAAACTATTTATTATTTCGAAAAAGCATTTGAAGTTGATAACACAGACAAACAACTTTGTACTCACATTCATTTTTTGTTAATTGAATCTGGAAATTTTGAAAGGGCTCAACAGTATTTTGAGGTGTGTAATAACTAAATAGAGACTGTCTGTAAAGCCCAACTTATTCAGCATATTTATTGTTTTTCAAAGGTTTTACTCATTGTTGTTTATTTTTTTTATAGGTATTACTCACTTTTGCTTATTTTTTTTATAAGTGTGAGTGAACTCACTTTGTTCGGTTCGTGAGTTCACTTTGTTCGGTTCATGAGCTCGCTTTGCTCGGTTCTTCGTTATTCTCGTTTTAAAAACCAGTCATTTACGAAAGTAAAACTGGCTTCGCCTTCTTCCTCCTTGCAAGGCATAGTCAAAGAAATCTTTGCCTCTGCCCTTGCTTCGTTCGTCAGTTCCTGATTTTCAAAACTTCGAAAGCCTCGAATTTGAACTTTACAGTTCAGCCTCTCGATTTTATGGACAGACACTAAATAGGGTTTGCTGAGAAAGTTGCATTACGGCACAACAAATAAGTACAATTTTTTGTTTCCACAACATAGTTTAATGATAATATGGCTGTAAAACGATTTATAGCAGCTAAAATTGTGTGATACGAAAG
>JAHYJH010000130.1 GCA_019429185.1 Vicingaceae bacterium | reverse complement strand
GCATATTTTTGTTTTTTAGATTAACAAATATAAACAAGGTTTCATTCTTTTTCTTACTTCATTTCGCTACGCTCCATTTCGTAAGAAAAAGAATGAAAATAGGGAACAACGTAGTGAAACTAATCAGTTTATAGACTTATTTTTTATCATTAAAGTTGCTTTTAAAAAAAATTTAATATTAAGACGTAACTTTGTCTAATTAGTGTCTGTCCATTTAGTCGAGAGTTTGGTTCAGAATGTTCGAGTTCGAGGTTTCGAAGTTTTTTAAATTCAGGAGTTTACTTGTGTAAATGACTGATTTAAAAAACGAGAATAACGAAGAAATCGGATATTATGGACAAACTCTAATTGAAAAAAACTTTATTAAATTTTATGCAAGTTATAAAAATTATTTCTTTAAAAACATGATTTTGCACATCTATTATACGAACGGTAGGTTTTAATACATAAACGGTAACTTTTAATCAATAAAAAATGGCTTTAATCAAAACAGTAAACGAAAAATATCCACTATTTGGAAAAGATTGTTATTTAGCTGAAAATGCAACTATTATTGGCGATGTAGTAATGGGAAATGAATGTAGTGTTTGGTTTAATGCTATAATTAGAGGCGATGTGCATTATATTAAAATGGGAAACAGAGTTAATGTGCAAGATGGGGCTGTGGTGCATTGTACCTACAAAAAACATCCCACCAATATTGGTAACAATGTTTCTATCGGACATAATGCCTTGGTGCATGGTTGTACTATAAAAGATAACGTGTTAATTGGTATGGGAGCTATTGTGATGGATGGTGTGGTGGTAGAAAGTAACACCATTATTGCTGCCGGAGCTGTTGTTACTCAAGGAACACATGTGGAAGCCAACTGTATTTATGCCGGAGTGCCTGCCAAAAAAGTAAAAGAAATGAATGCAGCACTTTCCGAAGGAGAAATTCAACGAATTGCCGAAAGTTATGTGATGTATTCGGGGTGGTACAGGTAGAGTTAAAAAAGTTTATTTGTTAAAAGAAAATATTAATGGAATTCCAATGAAAAAACCTACTTATTTTATTATTTATTTTTTTCTTATATTCATATCCCTATCATGCTCTTTGCTTGGAGTTCACTTTAAACCCCACAATCCTGCAAATCCAGGAAAATTTCCTAAGTTCAATGAAGAAACTATTTTACTTGGTGAATTAACAAAATACAAATCTTGTTTTGATGTATATTATTACGACTTATTTGTAGATATAGATCCTTCTAATAAATTTTTAAATGGTTCTGTAGAAATCTATGCTATAGCTAAAGAAAATTTTGACACACTGCAAATTGATTTGCATCAAAACTTTGAAATAACACAACTTTACGACTTAGAAACAAACAAGCCTTTAGGTTTTAGTAGAAAACATCGAGCAGTTTTTATAGCTTTCGCTAATAATAAAGACAAAAAATTTTCATTAAAAATTCACTATAGTGGAAAACCAATTATTGCCAAAAAACCACCTTGGAAAGGAGGTTTTGTATGGAAAAAAGATACAGAAAAAAATCCTTGGATTGGAGTTGCATGTGAATCAATTGGTGCAAGTGTATGGTGGCCTCTAAAAGACCATACATCTGATGAACCAGATAGTATGCGATTACATTATAGTGTTCCAAAAGAACTAATTGCTGTAGGAAATGGTCAGTTAGAAAGTAGTAATATAAATCCTATTGACTCTAATAAATTAATTTATAATTGGTTCATCTCATACCCAATAAATACCTATAACGTAACTGTTTATGTTGGAAAATATAAATTGCTAAAAGATGAATATATAGGTATTAATGGAGAAACACTTGCTCTCAATCATTATGTTCTTAAAAACTATTATGAAAAAGCAAAAAAACACTTTAAACAACTACATCCTCAACTAAAACTTTATGAATTACGTTTTGGAGAATATCCATGGTACAATGATGGTTTTAAGCTTGTAGAATCTCCCTATGCAGGAATGGAACATCAAACCGCAATTGCATACGGCAATAAGTATAAAAATGATTTAACTGATTCTATTGACTATATTATTCTTCACGAAACAGCTCATGAATGGTGGGGAAATAGTGTTACCTCAAAAGACCTTTCAGATGTATGGCTTCAGGAAGGTTTTGCTACTTACGCTGAGGCATTATATATGGAAAGTGTTAATTTTGATGCGTATTTAAACCATCTTTATTTTTTACGAATTTTTATCAAAAATAAATATCCTTTAATAGGAGTAAAAGATAGGAGATATTTCCACTTTAGAAAAAGCTCTGATGTTTATACAAAGGGAGCTTGGGTGCTTCATACGCTGAGAATTCAACTCAATGACGACAAACTGTTTTTTGATATTATAAAAACATTTGCTACGAAATACAAAGAGAAAATTATTACTTCAAAAGAATTTATAGAATTAGTTAATGAAAAAACTAAACAAGATTATAACTGGTTTTTCAATCAATATTTATACAAAAATAAAATACCTACTCTCGAGTATTATACTACTTTTGATGGCGTTCTTTATTATAGATGGGATAACACTTCTGATGATTTTAATCAACTAAAAATCAAATTAAAATCAAATAATCAAGCAATAACAATAACTCCATCTACTAAAATTCAAAAAATTAATCTCCCAAAAAATCAATATGGAGGTTGGAATTATCAAATAATTACAGATGTACTATATGCGTATAAAAAAAATAAATCTTTAATTAGTAATTGATAATTACTACATTTGCAATTAAATGAAATTTGTTTATCCAGAATTTCTTTATGCCCTCTTTGCCATAGCAATTCCCATTGTTATTCACCTATTTAATTTTAGGAAATTTAAGAAAATTTATTTTTCTAATGTTCAATTTTTAAAGGAAGTAACGCAAGAAACGCAAGCCAAATCAAAGTTAAAACACTTGCTTGTTTTGCTAAGTAGAATTTTAGCAATTATTTTTTTAGTAGTTGCTTTTGCTCAACCTTTTGTTCCTTCAAAAAATGCAGGATTACTTTCTCCAAAAAATAAGTTGATAGCTGTGTATGTTGATAATTCTTTTAGCATGGAAAGTGTTGGAGAAGTTGGTTCATTGCTCGATGAAGCCAAATTAAAGGCAGTTGAAATAGTTGAAAATCATGCTGTAACAGATAAATTTTTGGTTTACAACAATGCTTTTAATGTTGGAGATCAACGCTTGTTAACCCAAGCCGAAGCCATTGAAAAAATTGAAACATTACGTATTTCTCCTCAAACAAAAAAAATCTCCGAAATTTATTCCAGAAGCAGAGATGCAATAAACACCGCTGAAACTTCAAACAAAGCACTCTATTTTGTTTCCGATTTTCAACAAAGCGTTGCTGATTTTGATAAAATAGAACAAGACAGCAGCATCAACCTGTTTTTAGTTCCCATTAAAGCTACCTTAACCGATAATTTATTTATTGATAGTTGTTGGTTTGAAACACCAACGCACTTGCTTTTTCAACAAGAAAAACTCTCGGTTGTAATTAAAAATAACAGTGAAAAAGATGTGGAAAATGTTGCTGTTAAACTCTTTATAAATAATCAATTGGTAACTCCTGCAAGCGTTTCGGTTAAAGCAAAAGACCAAGCCACACTTGTATTAAATTATCAAAATAAAACACAAGGCATTCAACAAGGAAAAATAGAAATTAGAGATTACCCAGTGGTAATGGACGATATCTTTTATTTTTCTTACTCCATTTCTAACCAACTTAATGTATTAAATATTTATTCCAATCAACCCAACAAAGCCATTGCTTCCATTTATAAAACCGATAGCTTGTTTAATTTTAAAAGCTACAACATTAATCAATTGGATTATTCCTTTATAAAAATTAGCAACTTGGTTGTTTTAAGTGATTTAGATGAACTTAATTCGGGCTTAATTCAAACCCTAAAAACCTTTGTGGACAATGGAGGTAGCCTGCTTGTTTTTCCATCAGAAAAAATAAATTTTGAGAATTATAGAGAACTATTAACCACTTTAGCAGTAAATTATTACACCAATTTAGATACTTCCGATGCAAAAGTTAGAGAAATAGCCTACAACCATCCTGTTTATAAAAATGTGTTTGAAAAAACAAACGAACCCAACCTCAACTTGCCTTTCGCTTATGCTCATTATGTGTTGTCTGATTTTAAAACTTCTTATAAAAATGATATGTTGACCCTCAATAACGAAAGGGCTTTTTTATCCGAATATAAAGTAGAAAAAGGCACTGTTTATTTGAGTACGGTTGGGCTAAATAAAACGCAAAGTAATTTTACGAATCATGCACTGTTTGTGCCAACCATGTATAACATTGCTTTGTTGAGTCAACTTCAATTACCACTTTTTTATACCATAGGCAACAACAATGTAATTACTATAAATACCAATGAAAAAGACAATGCTTTTCACATCAAAAATGACAATTTTGATTTTATTCCACGAATGAAAAATGAACGAAACAGCACCTCCATTTTTGTCGGAAATGAAATTACCCAAGCCGAATATTATTTTTTAGAAAGTGCGTCTTACAAAACAGGCTTAGGATTTAATTACAACAGAGCCGAATCAGATTTAACCTGTTTTAATGAAAATGAGCTTAATGAGCAAATAAGCAAGCATAGTTTAAATGCTCAGTTGGTTCAAACTAATAACACAACCATTAAATCGGCACTAAACGAAATTGAATCAGGAAAAAAATATTGGAAAATTTGCGTTATTTTAGCACTTATTTTCTTGGCAGCAGAAATTGCTTTGATAAAATTGATGAGGTAAAAGTTGGAAGTGGGAAGAGGGGAGTTAGAGGAGGTGAAAGATAAAATAACAAATAACAAATAACGATTAACAATTAACTGATAACAACTAACAACATGGACATCTTAATCAAATCGGCAGTAATCGTTGACAACAACTCGAGTTTGAACGATCAAAAAATGGACATCCTTATTGAAAAAGGAATTATTGTTAAAATAGCTAACTCCATTAAAAATTCAGGAAACTACAAAGAAATTTCCTATCCCGATTTGCACGTTTCTATTGGTTGGTTTGATTTTAGAGCTAACTTTTGCGACCCCGGAAATGAACACAAAGAAGATTTTACTTCTGGACTAAAAGCTGCTGCTTTAGGTGGTTTTACGGGCGTTGTTGCTATGCCCGATACGTATCCAACAACCGACAGCAAATCTGGAATTGAATATGTAATTAACAAAACCGCTAATTCTATTGTAAATGTTTATCCTGCCGGGTGCTTGTCTGAAAAAGCCGAAGGAAAAGAAATTGCCGAAATGTATGACATGCACAATGCCGGTGCAGTAGCTTTTACCGACAATAAAAAAAGCATAGAAAACCCAAGTTTGCTTACCCGAGCCATGCTCTACTCTAAATCATTCAATGGGTTGATAATGGAATTTCCTAACGAAAAAAATATTTTTAACAAAGGACAAATAAACGAAGGAGTAATAAGCACCAAACTCGGTATGAAAGGCATTACGTCTTTAGCCGAAGAATTGCAAGTAGCACGAGCCATTTACTTAGCCGAATATTGCGATGCAGCAATTCACTTAACCAATATTTCTGCAAAAAAATCGGTAGAAATGATAAAACAAGCTAAAGCAAATGGACTGAAAATTACTGCTGATGTAAATTCATACCACTTATTGTTAGACGAAACTGCGTTAGAAACTTTTGACAGCAATTACAAAGTATTGCCTCCACTAAGAACCAAAGACGACCAAAATGCCTTGATTAAAGGATTGAAAGAAGGAACAATTGACATCATTTGCTCCGACCATACTCCCGAAAACATCGAAAACAAAAAATGTGAGTTCGACCATGCCGCTTTTGGCATCATTAACTTACAGACTTCTTTTGCCGTTGCTCATACTGCCATTAAAAACAAATTGCCCTTGGCAGATTTTATTGAAAAAATGACAGTTGCACCACGCCAATTGCTTCACCTAACCATTCCAGAAATAAAAGAAAAAACAACAGCCAACCTTACCTTGTTTAGCCCTAACAGCGAAACTAAACTTGCCATTAGCGATATTGTTTCTAAATCTAAAAACGCACCTTTTATTGGTAAAAAATTAACTGGTAAAGTGTATGGCGTAATTAATAAGAATAAAATGTTGGTGGGGTAGGGAGTTATTTTACCTTTTATTCAAAAACCTTAATTACAACCAAAGTTATTTAAGTTTTTTGTTTATTTTCTTAAATAAAAAAATTCTCATTTAAGTTTTTTGTATATTTTCTTAAATAATGTTATCTTTGCTTAAAAAATTAGTAAAGATGAAAACATTTAATTCAGGGATAACAATAAATCAAGGATACTATAAAAGTTTTCAGCCTAGCCTAATAAATAAAAATTGGGAAATAAGTGATTTAACTATTATTGGTCTATTGAGTAAAGCCGATCGTCAAATAGGAAGATTAGATATGTATTCAGAATATGTTAACATTGATTTATTTATACGAATGCACATTGCCAAAGAAGCTACACAGTCTTCAAAAATAGAAGGTACTCAAACAAATATGGAAGAGGCTTTTTTGGATAAGAAAGAAATTTCAGCTGAAAAAAGAGATGATTGGGAAGAGGTTCAAAATTATATAAGTGCAATGAATGAAGCCGTAAAAATGCTTCATACTTTGCCATTTTCATCAAGGTTAATAAAACAAACCCATAAAATACTACTACAAAAAGTTAGAGGAACGCACAAACTTCCAGGAGAATTTCGTGCTTCTCAAAATTGGATAGGTGGAGCAACAATAAACGATGCTGTTTTTGTGCCTCCAGCACATACTTCAATAGGGGAGTTAATGTCAGATTTAGAGCATTTTGCAAATGACGAAAGTAATCCTTTACCTGATTTAATAAAAATAGGAATTATTCATTATCAGTTTGAAACGATACATCCTTTTTTAGACGGAAACGGAAGAATAGGAAGGTTGTTAATTACATTATATTTAGTGAGTAAAGGGATATTAAAGCAACCCATATTATATTTGTCAGACTTTTTTGAAAGAAACAGAACACTTTATTACGACAACCTCACTAGAGTTAGGACCCATCACGACATCAATCAATGGTTAAAATTTTTTCTTGCGGGAATAATTGAAACAGCAAAAAAAGGAGTAATTGCTTTTGATGGAATTCTTCAGCTACAGAAAAACCTAGAAGTAAAAATAAAAAGTTTAGGTAACCGAAGTGTTGATGCTCAGAAAGTAATAACCTATTTATATACACAACCTGTTATTGATGCAACAAAAGTGGTGGAGCTAATTCAAAAATCGAATGTAACTGCTTATAAATTAGTAGCAGATTTTGAAAAAATGGATATACTAAAAGAAATTTCAGGAGCACAACGCAACAAACTTTACGTTTTTAAAGAATACATTGATCTTTTTAAAGATGAATAAATCAGTAATTTTACATCGACTTTTAAAAACTCACCTTTTATCGGTAAAAAACTAACTGGTAAAGTGTATGGCGTAATTAATAAGAATAAAATGTTGGTGGGGTAGGGGAATCATCTTTCTATTTATCAATTTTTGTTTTCCATATTTTCGGTTTCTACATCAACAATACAATAAAGTGTTTCTTGCATTTTACTTTTAAGTGGATTTCTCATAAACTATAATTTAGGAGTTGTTTTTTGAATTTATAAAAGTAATTTCGCACACGAATTAAAATATAACAATGGATTACATCATACAAGGAGGACAATTACTCTTAAGCATCTCTATTTTAGTAGTATTGCACGAAGGAGGTCATTTTTTTGCAGCCAAGCTTTTCAAAACCAAAGTAGAAAGTTTCTATTTATTTTTCAATCCATGGTTTTCTGTGTATAAAAAGAAAATTGGCGAAACAGAGTACGGTATTGGTTGGTTGCCATTAGGTGGTTATGTGAAAATTGCCGGGATGATAGATGAAAGCATGGACAAGGAACAAATGAAACAACCACCTCAACCATGGGAATTTCGTGCAAAACCAACATGGCAACGATTAATAATTATGCTGGGAGGTATAATTGTAAACGTAATTGTAGGCTTTTTAATTTACAGCTTCGTGTTAATGGGTTATGGTGAAAAGTTTTTACCAGCTAATGAATTAAAAAATGGTATTTGGTGCTTAAACGAACCTATTACCAATGAGATAGGACTACAAAATGGAGATAAAATTATTTCTATTAATGGAGAAATTCCCGCAACCTTCGAGCAAATGCAAGAAGAGATTTTTTATTCTAAAACTATAGTTGTAGAGCGTAATGGAGAGCAACTTACCTTAGATATTCCTGTCGATTTAATTAATAAGTTGTTAGAAGAAAGAAGAGGTCCTTTGTTTGCTTACCGAATTCCATTTACGGTTGGAGGCACAATAAAAGATTTTCCTGCCGAAAAAGCAGGAATTAAACCAAAAGATAAAATTATTGGAATAAATGATGTTCCTGTTAATTATTACGATGAATTTAAAAGCAAACTGACTCCATATATTAATCAAACAGTAGCGTTGAAATTGATAAGAGATGGTGAAACCATTACACTTCCTGTTGAAATTGTAGATTCTGCTTATATTGGCGTTTTAACTTATCCTTATTCATTAACTGAATTAGAAAAAGAAGGCATTTATTCTACTACTACCGTTCATTATTCATTTTTTGCTGCATTTCCTAGAGGAATAGCCATTGCAAAAGAGAAATTAGTAAACTATTACAAACAATTTAAGTTAATGCTTAATCCAGAAACGGGTGCTTATAAGGCTATGGGTGGATTTGCGACTATCAGTAAGCTGTTTGGAACAGAATGGGTGTGGCAAAACTTTTGGGAAAAAACTGCTTGGATTTCATTGGTATTGGCATTTATGAATTTATTGCCTATTCCAGCTTTGGATGGCGGTCATGTGATGTTTTTATTGTATGAAATGATTACTGGAAGAAAACCCAATGAAAAAATCATGGAATATGCTCAGGTGGCAGGAATGGTGTTGTTGCTTTTGCTTATGATATATGCAAACACTGATATTTTTCGATTTTAATCCAAACTCTCGACTTTATGGACAGACACTAAATAGCTTTCTGTTGAACTTACGTAACGATGTCCTGCCATTTGTTGAACTTGCTTTAGATTGTATTGTTGTAACCAATATGTAATTACAGAAGTTCGCACCTGTTTAAAGTTGATAAACTTGGGATGTTGTGCTTTGATTTCTTTGGTTTGTCCCCGTAATCGCTAAGCTGAAGCGTTGACATTTTAGCAAAGGGCTTAGTGATAAAATTATTCATAACACAAATGTAATTTTTTTTCACAACCTAAGTAGGGTTTGCTGAGAAAGTCATTTTAATTACTTAATTAACACTTATTCAGTTAATTATGTTAATAACTTGAGGGTATTAAACTGGGGTAAATGCAAGGTTTTCTTTAATTTTAAAGAAAAAAG
>JAHYJH010000129.1 GCA_019429185.1 Vicingaceae bacterium | reverse complement strand
TAAAGCACAAAAGTGATTCCTACGGAACAACATAACCAATAGGTTTGTCTAGTTTGAGTTCTTTTACCTTTGTGCTTTGTGTTTTTAATTATTAAAATTAATAATTTTCAAAGATATGAGTTTGAAGCCAAGCCTTTGTGTAATGGCAACTACGGACTTTATATCAATTCTATTTTTTATAATTTTTTGCTCTTCTACCACAGACATACATCAAAAGTAATAATTATTGTTGGTTTTAGTTGTTATGTTGTTGGCTTTTAGTTATAAGGGATAATAATCGGAATAACTTCTTATCATTAGTTCATAATAATTATTGTTTCACAAATTTGATGACTTTAGCGTCTGTTGGGGTGTGAATTTTAATAAAATATACTCCATTTGTTAGTTGGCTAATGTTAATTTGTTGCTGAGGTGTAGCTGTTAAATTGGTATAAAAAACAGTTTTACCAGTAAGATCAATAATGGAAATGGTTGTTGTGTTTTGAGCGTCTAAACCAGTTATTGTTAGTTGGTTGGTTGCCGGATTGGGATATAGTTTTAAGTTGGCAAGTTCTTTATTTTTAGTAACAGAAACGGTTGCATTTCCCATACAGAACGGAACTATCAAACTATCGCCACTAAAGGTATTATCAAAAACAAGTGTATCGCTTGTTGCATCTTCTGTTAGCAATACATTTCCTGAACCGAAACCACAACAAAAACCATCGCCAAAGCTATCGTATAGTACAAAGGTGTAACATTCCTCGGCAAGACACAGGCTTTCGGTAATTAGTTGACCTCCGTTTACATTACTATAACCTCCGCCTTCAAGAACAATTTCTCCCAACGTATTTCTAATTATCCAACTGGTTTCCGAACCAAAATTATCGGTAGTTAAATTTAGTGTGGCAAATAAAGGTTGAGAGGTTGTCCTGAAATTAAATTGAATGGTATCGTTATACATATTTTGGTCGGTTGCTCCATTTGGGTTGGAGGTAAACACCGTAAAAACATGGCTTCCATCGGTAATGTTGTTGATTTGAGGAAGTGTAATAGTAGTTGTTTGGTAGCTGGCTAAGTTTCCTGTCCAAGGGAGTTGAGTAGGGAGTAATCCATCTAAACTATAATTTATGATTAGTGAAGTAAGTGTGTTGTTTCCTTTGTTTTGAATTGTAATAATGGGTTGTGTAGAATCTCCACAAATGGCTTTTTCAATTCCTATAATACTCAAAGGAGTAGCGTCCACCATATAATTGCTTCCATTAGGATCATAGCCATTGAGTTGGGTAATTCCTGAATTGTTTGGGTCTAACCAATGTTTAAGCTGTTTGAGGGTGTCTGGATTGGTATTCCAAGAGGTTGCGAATTTACCATAATAGTCAAAAGCTTCATTTCCACAAGCGGCATCACCACCGTGCAATTGCCCAACAATACGATGGTTTTGGTCGAATAATGGAGAGCCAGAAGAACCACCTTCGGTTGTGCCAGTATTCCAATCTAACACTTGCCAATGGTTGTTTCCTGTAGCATAATATCCTGATGAAACAACGGGGTCGAAATCGTGTGAAATTTTCTTCACATCTCCAGCAGGGTGATGAATTCCAACAGATTGTGTTGAAGGGGTGTCGATGGCATTCCAACCGGCATAAAAAACATTGTAGTTGGCAGGTGGAGTGTTTGATAAACGAATTAAATAAAAATCGGAAGGAGCATCATTTGCAATAAGTGTAGCTCCCACAACGGTTTGGTTGGTTGGTCCATCAACGGACGGTGTGCAATTTGCTGATTGGTAGTTGAACATAAAAATATTATTAGTTCCTGGCGAACAGTGTTGAGCAGTTAGCACATAAGGAATACCATTGTTTAGCGTGTTGTTTACTAAAGCTCCTGAGCAAAACCGAGAATTTCCTGCGGTAAGCAGCATCACAATCGAACGAATTTCATCGCCCCAAATGGTGGTGTCGCAAACAGCATTTACGTTGCAATTTCCTGAGCTTCCAAAAGCTTTCAGTTGCTTAAATAAATCTCTGTAGCCATGCACAATAGAAGCGATTTCAATAATTCCTTGCCCAACAACAGTTGAAGGTTCATAATATTCTAATGTAACTTCGTTTCCTTTAATTAATGAGGTTGCAAATTCTAAATTATCTTTGTTGTTGGAAGAATTAAAAGCACCTAATGTTGTGTTTTTGTTAAATACAAAAAAAGTAGCGTTTTGGGGTAAGTAAAATTTTTGATAGTTGATGTTGGTAGAAAGAGCTCCTGGAACAACAATAGTTAGTCGCCAAACCCGATCTCCATTGGGAAGCGTTTCCCATACTCCTGAATTGGTAAGAGAAAGGTTGAGCGGAATTTCAACACCAAATCGCCATGGAATTTCTTTAATGTTATCCGTAATTAAATCTTCTTGTTCAAGAGGGGTTTTATCTATGGTTGATGTGGTAATTACAGGAATATAATTATTTAACGAATTGTTTGTTAATGTTAGTGGTTTTCCTCCATGGCTAATTTGAGCTACAGAAACGATAGTTAAACAAGCAAAGAAAAGTGTGGAGATTAATTTCATAGTGTGTATAATTTATATTAAAAACACTATAAAATTAGTTATTTTATTTTATAGTGGTATAAATTTTAGCTCATAAAAAAATCCGATGGGTGAGCATCGGATTTTTTTTAAAATTATATTCTTTACAATGCCTATGGGTGTATGACAAATTTCCTTTTTATATTTTTCATCAGTTAATAGGAACAGCGAGGCTTTTAACTTTTTTTGACTTCGTTAGCGTCATTGCGAAGCCCAAGCATTTGGATTGAGTGTTGGAGCTGAAGCAATCTGTCCTTCGATTAAACAGATTGCTTCGGTCGTACCTCCCTCGCAATGACGATTACTAGCGAAATTTATCAAAGGTCGCTAGCTTCTTTACTTAATTCTTGTAATTTTTCAATACTTTCATTTACTGAAAGGGAAATTTATCAAACCCCCATGATTAAGCTTCTGTTTTGCTTCTACGTGTAATTCTTCTTTTTGGTTTTTCTTCTTCAGGAGCTTCAACAGTATAGTTAGGATCAAAAGTAGCGTCAACTAAAATTCTTCCACAATGTTCGCAAACCAACACTTTTTTGTGATTTTTAATGTCTAATTGTCGTTGAGGAGGAACTTTGTTAAAGCAACCACCACAAGAATCTCGTTGAACGGTAACCACACCTAAACCATTAATTGCTCCTTCTCTAATTCTTTTGTAAGCAGTAAGCAATCTGTCTTCAATCACTGCTTCAGCTTTTTCGGATTTAGCTAATAAAATGGTTTCTTCAGCTTGTGTTTCTTTAGTGATTTCATCCAATTGATTTTTTTTGTTTTCTAAATCAATTTTTCTTCCATCTAAATATTCTTTAGCTTCATTTATTTTTTCTTGTTTAGAAACCAATAAGAAATCACCTTCTTTAATTCTTTTTTCAGCCAATTCAATTTCTAGTTTTTGAAATTCAATTTCTTTAGTAATAGCATCAAACTCTCTGTTGTTTCTTACTTTATTTTGCTGTTCCTCATATTTTTTTATGAGGTTGTTTGCATCTTTAATGGTGTTTTTTCTGTTAGAAACATCAATTTTTAAGTCCTCTATTTCTGTTGTTAATTTTTCTAAACGAGTTTGTAATCCTTCAATTTCATCTTCTAAATCCTGCACTTCTAATGGAAGTTCTCCTCTAATCAAACGAATTTTATCAATTTTGGTATCGATAAGTTGAAGTTCATATAATGCTCTTAGTTTTTCTTCTACTGTAGCTGTTGTAGTTTTTTTTGCCATTTTTTAAAGGTAATTTATGGGGTTAGTATTTTTTTCCGATAAATGAATGGCGAAATTAGGAATTTTTTTTGTAAGTATTTCATAAAATAATTCGGAAGTAAATTGCTCACTTTCATAATGCCCGATATCGGCTATAATTAGTTGATTATCTGCATCAAAGAATTGATGGTATTTGAAGTCGGCAGAAATAAAAATATCGGCTTGTTTTTGAATGGCTGTTGGAAGTAGAAAACTTCCTGAACCTCCACATAAGGCTACTTTTTGTATTTTTTTTCCTAAAAGAGGTGTGTGTCTGATGCAATTGGTTTTGAGTGCTGTTTTAATTTGTTCTAAGAAGGAGCTTTCTGCTACTGGATGAGAAAGTTCTCCAATAATTCCACTTCCTATGGTTTGCCAAGCATTTTCTATTGGAAAAACATCATAAGCAACTTCTTCGTAAGGATGTGCTGCAAGCATTGCATTAATTGCTTTTTTTAATTGATAGGCTGGAATTATTGTTTCAATTTTAATTTCATTTTCATAATGGATTTGACCTTGTTTTCCCACAAAAGGGGTAGTTTTTTCATTGCCTTTAAATGTGCCAATTCCTTCTGTATTGAAACTGCAAGCACTGTAATTTCCAATGCTTCCTGCTTCGTTGGCAAAAAGAGCGTTTCTTACGGATTCAGCATAATCAATGGGACAAAAGGTTACTATTTTTTTGAGCAAATTATTTTTAGGCAACAGCACTTGGCAGTTTATTAATCCTAATTTTTCAGCCATTTTGAAACTTACACCATTAAAAGCATTATCCATATTTGTATGAGCAGCATAAATAGCGATGTTATTTTTTATGGCTTTGATGATGGTTCGTTCAATGTAGTTTTTTCCATTGAGTTTTTTCAATCCAGAAAAAATAATGGGATGATGAGCAATAATAAGGTTGCAATTTTTTTCTATGGCTTCGTCAACAATTTCTTCTGTGCTATCCAAACAAATTAATATTCCAGAAACTTCATCCGTTGCACTTCCAACAATTAATCCTGCATTGTCATAATTTTCTTGTAAGGAAAGCGGAGCAAATTTTTCTAATAGTGTTGTAATTTCTTTTATGTTCATATTTTTAAGTAATTGGTAAATCGTAAATCGGAACTCGATTAGTTTTTGCTGAAAATTCGAAATAAAAAGAATTTCTTTTTTTCACCTCTCGTTTTTGCTGATTTTTTGGCTGACTGTTTCATGCGTTTTTTTGTTGCTTTTGTTTGGATGTTTTCGTGTCGTTTTTTACCTTCTTCAATTGATTTTTCTTGTGCCTTTTTCTTTTCAATCTCTTGTTTTTCAATTCTTTTTCTTTGTTGCTTCACTTGTTTGCTTTCCTGACTCATAAGGTTTAAGGAAGTTAAAACGAGTAAAGAAAAAACAATGTATTTTATATTTCTCATAGTGCTTTAAATTAAGTTCCGAATTTACACTTTTTTGGAGAAATAGAAATGTTGGTAGTTCAAATTTTAAACAAGGGGTCATGACCCCTTGTTACATATACTATGTCATTTGAATATATACTCAAATCACATGAAATCCCGAATTTTATGCTTGTTCTTTTTCTCTTTCTCTGCGTTAAAATTTTAAACCATAGCTAAGCTATGCTTAAAAATTTTGCCTTGATAAAGAAAAAAATAACTTCGCCTAATTTTTCGGTTTCCCATATCATTTGAATATACAAAACAGAAAACGAAATACGACATTGATAAATTTTGTGTTTCTTTGCAGATGTAACTCTTGTTCTCAAAAATGAATAAAAAACAAACACTTACAAAAACGGCTTTAAACCAACTTTTCAAGGATTTTAACAACCTCAATGTGTTGATTATTGGAGATGTAATGATTGATGCTTACTATTTTGGAAAAGTAGATCGGATTTCGCCAGAAGCTCCTGTGCCAATTGTAGCCGTTGAAAAAAAAGAAAAACGCTTGGGAGGAGCTGCAAATGTGGCTCTAAATATACAAGCATTAGGAGCAAATCCTATTCTTTGTTCGGTAATTGGGCAAGATGAGGATGGAGGTGTTTTTGAAAATTTATTAAAGAAAGCTTCTCTTTCAACGGAAGGAATACTTAAGGTTAACACCAGAGTTACTACTGTTAAAACAAGAATTATTGGAAACAAACATCAACTGTTGCGTGTTGATTCGGAAACAGATGTAAACCTCTTGGAAGTGGAAACCAACTCGCTTTTTCAACAAATAAAAAAACTAATCACTTCTAAAAAAATTGACGTAGTTGTTTTTGAAGATTATGATAAAGGTGTGATTACAAAAGCTTTAATTAAGAATGTTGTGGAACTATGTAATGAAAAAAATATTCCAACAACAGTTGATCCTAAAAAGCGAAATTTTTTAGATTATAATAATGTAACGCTTTTCAAACCAAATTTAAAGGAACTAAAGGAAGGATTAAATATTGAAATTGATGCTAAAAAAATTAGTGAAATTAAAAAGGCAATTCAACTGCTGAATAAAAGCCTAAATAGCATGATAACTTTAATCACATTGTCAGAAAATGGAATTTATAGTTATTCCAAAAACCATCAATTTCATATTCCTGCACACATCAGAACAATAGCCGATGTTTCAGGAGCTGGAGATACTGTTATTAGTGTTGCTTCTTTATGTTTGGCACTGAAACAAGATGAAGAAACCATAGCTAAAATTGCCAATCTTGCAGGTGGATTAGTATGCGAAAAAGTTGGAGTTGTTCCTATAGATAAAAAAATATTATTATCAGAATCGTTAATTAAATTGATTTAATGACCGTTATTCCATACAAAGAAAATACAGAAACCAAAAAAGAACAGGTAGCCACCATGTTCAATAACATTTCTCACAAATATGATTTTTTAAATCATTTTTTGTCGTTAGGAATAGATATTTTATGGAGAAAAAAAGCCATTCGTTTGCTAAAACCTTCACAACCTAAAATTATTTTAGATGTAGCCACTGGCACTGGTGATTTTGCTATTGAAGCCCTAAAGTTAAACCCAACACAAATTATAGGTGTGGATATTTCGGAAGGAATGTTAAATGTGGGTAAAGAGAAGATGAAAGCCAAAGGAGTAGATCATATTATTTCCCTTGAAGTTGGTGATTCAGAAAATCTACGTTTTGAAACTAATTTTTTTGATGCATATACCGTTGCTTTTGGAGTGCGTAATTTTGAAAATTTAGAAAAAGGATTGTCGGAAATGTTGCGTGTGTTGAAACCCAATGGAACAGCAATTGTTTTGGAGTTTTCAAAGCCTAAGAAATTTCCTATCAAACAGTTATATCATTTCTATTTTAATAAAATTTTACCAGGAATAGGTAATTTAATATCCAAAGATAATGCTGCTTATACGTATTTGCCAGAATCGGTTTATGCTTTTCCAGATGGAGTAAATTTTACCTCCTTACTTTCAAAAATTGGCTATAAAAATGCACAAGCAATTCCACTGTTGTTTGGAATTGCAACTATTTATAAAGCAAACAAATAAAATCGTTTTATTTACGTTAATACAACCAATTTTAAAGTAGTTTGAATTTATATAAAACCATAATCGTAATTTTTTGTTGTTGGATTTGTTCAGAAGCAGTCGCTCAATCACACACCTATAACAATAGAGAACATACTAAAAATCTCCCTAAATTTGAAAAAAGAAGAATCCATTTTGGTTTTTTAATAGGCATAAATTCAAATAATTTTATTGTAACCCGAAAAAATCCTCCTCTTATAAATAATGATTCTTTATTGGCAATTAATCCATCAAGCTCAACAGGTTTTAATTTAGGTATTATTTCAGATTTACATTTAAGTGATTTTTTTAATCTACGATTCACACCAAATTTAGCCTTTACATCAAGAACATTAAGTTATACCTATCAAACCTTTGATGGACCTAAAGTTTTTCAAAAAGACATTGAATCAACGCTTATTAATTTACCGTTAAATTTAAAGTATAAATCGGTGCGATTAAATAATTTTAGTGCCTATTTTATTGGTGGAGCAGCTTACACCATTGATTTAGCTTCAAATGTAAATGCAGATAACTTATCCACCAACTTAAGTGATATTATTGTAAAATTAAAACGTGATGATATCGTGGCAGAAATTGGTTTTGGAACAGAATTTTATTTGCAATATTTTAAATTCGGAATAGAACTCAAAATGTCTTATGGATTAATAAATATATTGCACGATGATGGCACCCAGCTATCTACTCCCATCGACAAACTTCGGTCAAAAATGTTGTTGTTGTCTTTTACTTTCGAAGGATAAAAAACAACTCCATAATTAATCACTTCATGGAGTTGTTTTTTAATTTTAGTTCGTAGTTAATGAATCATTAATAGAGGTGTAGTTTTTTAACGAATCGAGTTGTAAATTTATTGAATGATGAAGATGTAAAAATTTTTGAAGGGTTTGAGGATAATGAGTATTGAGCCCTATTTCGATTAAACACTTTCCTCTTCTTTTTTACATTGCTCTTCAGGCAATGCACCGCAAAAACTACAAGGCTCACCTTCCTTATTTAAAAAAGGACTGTTGCTGGCACAAGTTCCAGAAAACTTGCCATTTTTTTTGAAAAGAATTTTAACTGCAATTCCTGCAATTCCAAGTCCTAATAGTAAAATCGATAATAATAATAGTTTCATTTTTTTTAGTTTAAGCACTCACAGTTTCTAATTCTCTATTTATTTTTTTAAATAATCCTTGCAATACTTTTCCCGGACCAACTTCTATAACGGATGTAGCTCCATCGGTGAGCATATTTTGCATGGTTTGTGTCCACCGAACAGGAGCAGTAAGCTGAGCAATTAAATTTTGTTTTATTTCATCAGGGTCAGAAACAGGAGATGCATTCACATTTTGGTAGATAGGACAAATGGGAGTATTAATTTTTGTTTGATGAATGGCAGCAGCTAATTCTTCTCTGGCAGGTTCCATTAAAGGAGAATGGAAAGCTCCACCCACAGGAAGAAGCAATGCTCTTCTGGCTCCAGCTGTAGTGAGTTTTTCGCAAGCAGTGGTTACTGCTTCCACCGAACCAGAAATTACCAATTGACCGGGGCAGTTGTAGTTAGCAGGAACAACAATACCATCAATTTCACTGCAAATTTTTTCAACCACTTCATCTTCTAAATTTAAGATAGCTGCCATAGTTGAAGGCTCTTTTTCACAGGCTTTTTGCATTGCTAAAGCTCTTGCTAACACCAATCTCAACCCATCTTC
The DNA here is from genome assembly GCA_019429185.1 of Vicingaceae bacterium. GTDB lineage: Bacteria > Bacteroidota > Bacteroidia > Flavobacteriales_E > Vicingaceae > BRH-c54. The sequence continues at coordinate 726 of JAHYJH010000129.1, read as the reverse complement.
AAATGAAAGTGCATTGGCAGCAACTAAAGCAGAAAATTCTCCTAAAGAATGACCAGCAACCATATTGGGTTTAAAATTATCACCTAATGTTTTAGCTAAAATTACTGAATGTAAAAAGATGGCAGGTTGTGTTACTTTCGTTTGCTTCAAATCTTCATCAGTACCATTGAACATAATATCGGTAATGCGAAAACCTAAAATTTCGTTGGCTTTTTCAAATAAATTTTTGGCTAAATCAGAACTTTCATATAGCTCTTTACCCATACCTACAAATTGAGAACCCTGACCTGGAAAAACATAAGCTTTCATAAAAAGTGAATTAATTTATAAGGCAAAATTACATTTTATACTTAGAAATAAAAGAAGCATTTACCAAAAGTGGCGATTCAGCGGATAAATATATTATAGCATAGCACTCGTTCAACATTGGAAGAGCCGTTTCTATCCGTGCTTTTGTAATGTCATCTTTTTCCATTGTCTTTTTTGACAAAGTTAACTTTTTTATTTATATTTTGAGTATTACTCAAACTAACGACAGGGCAAACGCACACTTTTTTATTTATCACATTTATTATTTGTTTGTTCTTTTTTGATATTAGTAATTGATTAGTTTCACTACGTTGTTCCCTATTTTCATTCTTTTTCTTACGAAATGGAGCGTAGCGAAATGAAGTAAGAAAAAGAATGAAACCTTGTTTATATTTGTTAATCTAAAAAACAAAAATA
>JAHYJH010000128.1 GCA_019429185.1 Vicingaceae bacterium | reverse complement strand
CTCTCTTGAGTTCTTTTGATTTGAACGTCCTAAGTCTTGTGATGGTGGTGTGTGGCTCGAATTACTGTTTTTACCATTCTTTAATAAACGGATTTCTGTTTGCAACGAAACTATAGTCGCTTTCAATTCTTCGTATTCCTTTCTCGATATGGTAACAGTTGCTTCGATAAACACAAAGTCAAGACTTTTTTTGCCTTGAAAATTAAAATTATAAATTACTTTTCAAGAAGTAAATGTTTATATTTGTTTGTGCTTAGTTTAACCCCTGAGTAGTAACAATATTTCCTTTTTTTACTCATTCTTTTTAGGTTTAATAGACCCATCTTCTACAAAACTCTGCTTTTTGATTTCTATTGTTTTTTTAATCAAACATAAAGTTACAAAACTTTTTGCAATACTATATTTCTAACTTCTAAGTACTTCTAAGTACTTTTAAGTACTCCTAACTATTTATTAAGTATTCCTCGTACGGTTATAGCTTAGGACGTGCAGCGAAGGGCTTCTTATCCCATTTTTTACCTATCATATTCATTAAGTATAGTTTTTAATTCATATTTATTCAGCTTTATCTTGGTCTTAAGTTCATAAAATACATAATGAGAATCTGAATATTTAGTAATTGCTAAATATACATACTTTAACATTTTTTTTCTGTAATATCTTTTTTTTATTTCAAAGGCTTTATTAAATAATTCTATGTTATCATATTGAGCCACAGCTTGGCAAAGTATTCTAATGAAATTATCACCTTCATAGGTATCTATTGTTTTATTCCACACAGATTCAAGGATAGAGTAAAAGGCTTTATGAGGAAATTCACGAATGGACATTAAACAGTAATAGTCAATTTTTTGGTTCATTAAGAAATCTGAGATAAGTTTAACGTCTTCTTCTTTATTAAACCTTGCTAAAGCTACTAACCCTCTTGAATTATTTTCTTCAATTACTATTTGTCTTATTCTGTCGTAATATTTATCAGAAATGGGTAATTCAATTAAATTTCGATTCTTACGAGCTGATAGTACATTTGGAGTAAATAGCAATACACTATCTATTTTATTTAATTGAATCTCGTTAAGTTTGATAGTAGAATTATTTAAGTAACTGTTCTCAACAATTAAAATCATCAAATCAGAGATGTAAATTGGCCACTTTGTACCTGAATTAAAAAATGTTACTCTGTCTTTTTCCTGGATATGGATTAATAATAAGTCAAAAATATTAGAATCCTTTTCCGCTAAAGCTTCAAAGGCATATAATCTTACAATTGGATTAATATGAAAATTCAGTTCTTTTAACTCTTCAATAGTTGCAATTTCTTTTAATCTTAAAAATCTTTTCCATTGTTTGGATTCAAACCCTCCGTATCCAACTCGTGAACTATGATATTCATTAAGTGAAGCAATCGAATCAATAATCGTAGTAATTTCTTGTCTGTCCTTTTCCGATTGTTGCGAAAAGGAAAATAAAGTTGAAAATATCAATATGAAAATAAAAAAATATTTCATCTGTGTTAATTTGTTACTAACAAATATGTCAATTTATTTTAAATATCGGTTTTGTAAAATGAGTTATTAAATAAAGTTTCTCACTACCATCTTATTTTCCATGAGTTAACAATTCAACACAACCATTCTGGGCATTAATAACAATCAGAAAACCACCCCCTCTTCTTGGTCTTTTACCTGTCCCTAATAATACCCAATAGTCATTATTAGAATATATATATTATACCTCACTTTCTATATTTTAGTTATTTAATAAACAATTTTATTTTCCTCGCTGCCGCAATCGTTCCGATAGTGGTTTCTATTTGTTTTAAATCAAGCATAAATTTACTAAACCTTTTTCATTACCAAACTTTTTGGAATACTATATTTCTAACTTCTAAGTACTCCTAACTATTTATTAAGTATTCCTAAGTACTTTCTTTGTCATTAAAAACTGCTACAACCGACATTATTTCAGGTCAACAGCGTGTTGATAAGCCAAATTTTCAGGTTTATTATGGGTTTTTGTAGTTGGAGTTGAATTTGATGCCCCAATAATAAATTAAAAACAAGTACTATGAATTTTAACAATTATACCATCAAATCGCAAGAGGCTATACAACAGGCTCAGCAAATTGCTACAGGTTTAGGACAACAGGCTATAGAAACAGGACATATCCTAAAAGGAATTTTAGAAGTGGACGAGAATGTTGCTCCTTTTATTCTAAGCAAATTGGGTATTAACACCAATGTATTCAAACAGACTTTAGATAAAATTGTGGAATCTTACCCAAAAGTTTCCGGAGGAAACCAATATTTGTCGCAAAATGCGAATAAAGCATTGCAAAAAGCTACAGCCTATTTAAAAGAATTTAAGGATGAATATGTAACCATAGAACATTTATTATTGGCGTTGTTGGATGCAGGAGATACTGTTGCTCAATTTATGAAAGACAATGGCATTAAAGAAAAAGAGATGAAAGCAGCCATTCAGGAGTTGAGAAAAGGCGAAAAGGTTACTTCGCAAAGTCAGGAAGAGCAATACAATTCATTGAAAAAATATGCTAAAAACTTAAATGAATTAGCCAAAGAAAATAAATTAGATCCAGTAATTGGTCGAGATGAAGAGATTAGAAGAGTGCTTCAAATTTTATCGAGAAGAACTAAAAACAATCCTATTTTAGTGGGAGAGCCTGGTGTGGGTAAAACAGCTATTGCAGAAGGATTGGCACATCGGATTATTGCTGGTGATGTTCCTGAAAACCTTAAAAACAAACAAATTTTTGCTTTGGATATGGGAGCATTAATTGCTGGAGCGAAATACAAAGGAGAGTTTGAAGAACGATTGAAAGCAGTAGTGAAAGAAGTAATTGGTGCGGAAGGAGATATTGTATTGTTTATTGATGAAATCCATACCTTAGTAGGAGCCGGAGGTGGAGAAGGAGCCATGGATGCTGCTAATATTCTAAAACCCGCCTTGGCAAGAGGAGAGTTGAAAGCTATTGGTGCAACCACATTAAATGAATATCAAAAATATTTTGAGAAAGATAAAGCCTTGGAAAGACGTTTTCAAAAGGTGGTAATAGACGAACCCAATACGGAAGATGCTATTTCTATCTTGCGAGGTATTAAAGAAAAATACGAAAATCACCACAAGGTACAGATTAAAGATGCTGCTATAATTGCTGCGGTAGAGCTTTCTCAACGGTATATTACAGATAGGTTTTTACCAGACAAAGCCATTGATTTAATTGATGAGGCTGCTTCAAAATTGCGTATGGAAATTAATTCTAAACCAGAAGTGTTAGATGAGATTGAAAGAAAAATAATGCAATTGGAGATCGAGCGTGAAGCGATAAAAAGAGAGAAAGATGATAAAAAATTAGGTAAAATTCAAGAGGAATTGGCGAATTTGAATGAAGAAAAAAATAGCTTAACTGCCAAATGGATGGCTGAAAAAGAAGTAGTGGAAGGTATTCAAAAAGCAAAAGAGGAGTTAGAAAATTTAAAATATGAAGCCGAACAAGCAGAAAGAAGTGGCGATTATGGAAAAGTAGCCGAAATACGCTACGGAAAAACCAAAGAAGCGGAAGAAAAGCTAGAAGCGTTTAAAGCTGATTTAGCTCAAATGCAATCGGGTTCTAAAATGATTAAAGAAGAAGTAACGGTGGAAGAAATTGCAGAAGTAGTTTCCAAATGGACGGGTATTCCGGTAACTAAAATGCTGGAAACGGAAAGAGAAAAATTACTTCGTTTGGAAGATGAATTGCACAAAAGAGTGGTTGGTCAGGAAGAAGCGATTACAGCTGTTGCCGATGCGGTAAGAAGAAGTAGAGCAGGCTTGCAAGATGAAAAAAGACCAATCGGCTCTTTCATATTTTTGGGAACAACAGGTGTTGGGAAAACAGAGTTGGCAAAAGCATTGAGCGAATTTTTGTTTAACGATGAAAACGCCATGACTCGAATAGACATGAGTGAATACCAAGAGAAACATTCCGTTTCGAGGTTAATTGGTGCTCCTCCGGGATATGTTGGTTATGATGAGGGCGGTCAGCTTACCGAAGCAGTTCGTAGAAAACCTTACTCCGTAATTTTGTTAGACGAGATTGAAAAAGCTCATCCTGATGTGTATAACATTTTATTACAAGTATTGGATGATGGAAGATTGACTGATAACAAAGGTAGAGTGGTTAATTTTAAAAATACCATTATCATCATGACTTCTAACTTAGGTTCGCAAATAATTCAAGAAAGTTTTGAAAATTTAGGCAAAATAGACCGAGAGAGCGTAATAGAAAAAACAAAATTGGAAGTTTTTGGATTATTAAGAAAAACCATCAGACCGGAGTTGCTAAACAGAATTGATGAAACCATCATGTTTACGCCACTTAGTGAAGCAGATATTTATAAAGTTGTAAAACTACAATTGGATTTGTTAGCAAAAATGGTAGCAAAAAACAATATTAAACTTACGGCTACCGATGAAGCGATACATAAAATAGCACTATTGGGTTACGACCCTCAATTTGGAGCAAGACCTGTAAAAAGAGTGATACAGAAAAATGTACTGAACGAACTTTCTAAAGAAATTTTAGCAGGGAAAGTAACACCAGCATCAGAAATAGTGTTGGATGAATTTGATGGTAAGTTTGTTTTTAGAAATAAAATAGAAGGAAAGGATAAGTAAAAGTCATCAATCAAACCTAACAGGTTTTTGAAACCTGTTAGGTTTTTATGGCTTTTAAACTTAAATCTAAACTATTGATTTGATGTGTTAAAGCACCCACAGAAATAAAGTCAACACCACATTCGGCATATTTTCTAATGGTTTTTTCGGTAATTCCTCCAGAGGCTTCTGTTTTGTATTTTCCGTCAATCAATTTTACGGCAGTTCTTAAGTCGTCAAAAGAAAAATTATCAAGCATAATTATATCAATGCCTCCAACAGTTAGGATTTGATATAATTCATCTAAATTTCGTGCTTCAATTTCTATTTTAAGGGTTTTGTTATTTTTTTTCAGGTAAGTTTGAGTTGTTTTGATTGCATTTTCAATACCACCAGCATAATCAATATGATTGTCTTTTATCATTATCATATCATACAAGCCCATTCTATGGTTTTCACCTCCACCAATTTTAACAGCTAATTTTTCAATTTCTCTTAATCCCGGTGTTGTTTTTCGAGTATCTAGAATTTTGGTTGGTAATCCTTCTAACAAAGAAACATAATAATTTGTTTTGGTGGCAATGCCACTCATGCGTTGCATGAAATTTAGTGCTAATCGTTCTGCTTTCAGAATAGATAGCCTATAACCTTCTACATAAAAAGCGATATCTCCAACTTTTATGGGAGTTCCGTCTTCAAGAAAGGGGGTAAATTTGATAGAAGAATCAATGGTGTCAAACACTTTTTTTGCAACGCTCATCCCCGCTAAAATGCCTTTTTCTTTTACTAATAATTCTGCCTTTCCTGTTGCTTTTTTAGGGATACATGCCAATGAAGTATGATCTCCATCTCCAACATCTTCAGCAATAGCGAGTTCAATTAATTTATCTATGTTCACAGGTTTGAGGTTTCAAGTTTTTTTATGAGATTATGAGGTAATAGTTATGGGTTAATTAGTTGTCTGTCCATAATGTCAAGTGTTTGGTTCAGAATGTTCGAGATTGAGGTTTCGATGACTTGAGAATCAGGAGTGTACTAAAGTACATGACTGATTTGAAAGTCGAGAATAACGAAGATATCGGACATTCTGGACAAACACTAATTATTCTTCTGATTCTATTCTAAGTTCCAGAATAACAACATTAGTTCCTTTTTCTTGATAGAGAATATAAGTTCTGAATACACCATTAGAGGTAGTAAGGTTTCCAATGGAATAGAGGGTGTTGTTTTTTGATTCTCCATCATGCACTGGTTTAAAATCGGTAGGTTTGTTGTTGGTAAAAAATGTTTTTAATATAATTTCAGCTTGAGCTTTACTAAAAACACCTTCGTTGTTAGGAAGCGTTAAATCAACGGTAGTATTGAAAAAATTTGCAATTGCTGCTGAATTACCTGTTTTCAACGCTTTTGCGATATTGTCGTTAATAAGTGGATTGACAAATGATGAAAAAATGAGTGTTATAAAAGTTCCTAAAAGTAGTTTTTTCATGTGAATGTTTTTTTTGAATTTATCAAAAATTAAGCCGTATTTAAACTGTATATTCAAACCACATGAAAAATCGAATTTTATATTTGTTCTTTTTTCTTATTTTTTCGTTAAAAAAATAAAACGTAGAATTTTCTATGCTTAATTTTTTTGCCTTAAAATAAGAAAAAATAACTTCGCCTAATTCTTCGGTTTTCCATATAGTTTGAATATAGAATTAATGAATTATAGAACAAATGTAATAAATTTTTAATTTAGCCTAATGAAGATTAAATTAATTGCAGTAGGAAAAACAGATGAACCTTATTTAATTGAGGGTATTGAAAAATATTTAAATCGGTTGAAACACTACATCTCATTTGAATTAATTGTTATTAACGATGTAAAAGCAAGTAAGAAAAGCAATCCGGAACTTCAAAAAGAACAGGAAGCCATTCAAATTTTATCAAAAATTAATGTAACAGATGTGGTTATTTTGCTTGATGAAAATGGAAAGGAATTTAATTCGGTTGAATTTTCGGGCTTCATTCAAAAAAAATTAAATGCAGGAACAGATTTGGTATTTGTTATTGGTGGTCCTTTTGGTTTTGCCAAAATAGTTTATCAACGAGCATCATCAAAAATTGCTCTTTCGCAACTTACCTTTTCGCATCAAATGGTTCGGCTATTTTTTGTAGAACAACTTTATAGGGCTTTTACTATTTTAAAAGGAGAAAAATATCATCATTTGTGATGACTACTACTATTAACTGAATTTTAAAATAATAATCGGATTAAAGTTAACCAACCTATCCTACTGACTAACAAGCAACAAAATTTCAAAAAAAAATAACAACAAATAAAATACGCTTTAAAATGCTATTTTAGTAAAATTCAAAATTATATTTTGCAATTTTTACAGAATAAAACAACCTAAAATTAGTACTTTTGCCAAATAAAATTTCAAATCTATGAGCAAAAAAATACAACCCGCAGATAACATTCAAGATTTACAATATTTTGGAGAATTTGGAGGGGTAAATCCTTCCATTACAGATTCTTCCACTTTCACTTTTTTGAAAGCAGGGAAGATGGAAGAAATTTTTGAACACGAAATTGAAGGTTGTTATTTATATTCCAGACACTGGAATCCAATGAACAAATACCTTTCACAAGCGTTAGCCAAATTGGAAGGAACAGAAAGTGCTTCTGTTACAGGTTCGGGAATGGCAGCTATTACCAATGTAATTTTACAACTTTGTAATGCTGGTGACGAAATCGTTTCGAGTAGAACCATTTATGGTGGTACTTACGCTTTTATGAAGAACTTTTTACCAAGATTCAATATTACAACCAACTTTGTTGATACTACCAATATTGAAATTGTAAAAAAAGCAATTACACCCAACACCAAAATAATTTATTGCGAAACCATGAGCAACCCTATGTTGGAAATCTCTAATATAGCAGCTTTAGCCAAATTAGCCAAAGAACACAACTGCAAATTAGTGGTGGACAATACTTTTTCGCCCATGATATTTTCTCCTGCCGAAATGGGAGCCGACATTGTTGTACACAGTATGACTAAATTCATTAACGGAATGAGCGATTGTGTTGCTGGATGTATTTGCGGAACTAAAGAATTTATTGATTCGCTTTCTGATGTAAACAACGGGGCAAGTATGTTATTAGGTCCTGTTTTAGATAGTTTCCGTGCAGCAAGTATTCTTAAAAATCTAAGAACGTTACACATCAGAATGAAACAACATGGTGCCAACGCCTTGCATATTGCAACTAAATTAAATAACGATGGAAACACCATTATTTATCCAGGATTAAGCAATCATCCGCAACATGGGTTAATGAAAACAATGTACAATGAAGAGTTTGGCTTTGGTGGTTTATTTGTAATAGACATGAAAACCAAAGAAAAAGCCAATATTTTAATGGAAGAAATGCAAAACAACAATGTGGGCTATTTAGCAGTAAGTTTGGGTTCGTATAAAACCTTGTTTAGTGCTCCGGGCGGAAGTACTTCATCAGAAATTCCCGAAGAAGAAAGAAAACAAATAGGCTTAACAGAAGGATTAGTACGAGTTTCTATAGGTTTGGACAACAACGCTGAACGTACTTACCAAGTGATTAAACAATGTTTGGATAAGGTAAACTAATTCTATTTTTGTTACCTCCTATACTCCTGCTGCCGTATGCGTCCCGCTTGTGGTTTATATTATTTTTAAATCAAGCATAAAGTTACTAAACCTTTTTTGTTACAAAAATCTTTTGCAAAACTTCACTAGCATCCGAAAGTTGGGATTTTAAAAAGCCCTCAGAATCTTGTATTTTTGAGTTCGACAAAAAACTTCATAAATATGGGACTCTTCAGGCGAAACAAAAATAACAATAAACCACTTCTCAAACAAATTTTAGATTTAGTGCCTCGATGGATATCTGATAGTTGCACCCACACCTATAAAAGCGATAAAGGCTGTAGTAAATATAAGACTTACGATCAATTTGTCGCCTTAACTTTCGGATAGCTTAATAAGTGTCAGAGTTTGAATGACATATCAGCAGGTATAGGTGTAAGTGAAATATTCATTGATGACCTTAATCTCAAGCAAAGTCCAGCACGTTCAACCATGAGTGATGGTAACAAGAATCGTAATTGGCAAGTGTTTGAGAGTTTATATTATCGTTTGCTGAGTCATTACAAAACGGTCTTGAAAAAGCATCACAATACTCATATCATAAAGGAGATTAAAGACAAAAGCATCAAGCTCATAGACAGTTCGGTCATATCGCTGTGTTTGTCCATGTTCGACTGGGCAGAGTTTATTCACTAAGTTTTTATTGTTTTTAAAGGTGTTCATGATTCGATTCGCTTAATTCGGACAGCTAAAGGAGGAATTAAATTACATACTGCCTGGGATGACACATTAATGATTCCCGAGGTGGTCAATATCAGTGAAGCCAAAGTTCATGACCGATATGGATTAGAACAATTGATTTTTCAAAAAGACACTATAATTGTTGAAGACAGGGCATATTTTGATTTTGCATTAATGCTCAATAGGATAAAAGCAGAAAATGTATTTGTGACAAGAATAAAGAGCAATACCAAGTATGAAACTATCGAAGAGTTGGACTTGCCTGAGAATATCGACCAAAACATATTAAAGGATGAGATTATACAATTAACCTCAGACAAGGCAATAGAAACAGGTATTTCAGAACATAAATTGAGGTTAGTGCATATTTATAAGGAAGATGAAAATAAGGTAATAGCAATTATTACAAACCAATTGGATTGGGAGTACAACACCATAGCAGACCTCTACAAAAAGCGTTGGGATATTGAATTGTTTTTCAAGGCAATCAAGCAGAATTTACAAGTAAAAACTTTTTGGGGTACAAGTGAGAATGCAGTAAAATCGCAGATATATGTTGCATTAATCACTTATTTGCTTTTGGAGTTAATAAAACGTACAATAGTTAAAGGTTCAATAGCATTTTCAAATTTATCAGAAAAAATAAGATTTTGCCTGTACCACTATCTGTCACTAGTGCATTAACTTGCAAGTTTCTGTCGGTATTTAACAGTGTTAAAAGCCCAATTAATAGGCTTGCTTAAGATATTGTTGTAGTAACAGATAAAATCAGCTATTTGTTTTTCCAAACTATCCA
>JAHYJH010000127.1 GCA_019429185.1 Vicingaceae bacterium | reverse complement strand
CGAAAATTTATCAACAGTTTATCTATTTTTTCAAGATGTGTTGATGCTACTTCGTGGTGTGTAATCTGTGGCATTTTTTTGTTTTTTTATTGTCTTTAGACAAGTAATTTAGCGGCTGAGTAGTAACTTTAATCTTTATTTCTTAATCACTTTTAAGGTATTTAAAACTCCATTTTGATTAATCTCTACGAAATATAATCCAGTAGCATAAACACGCATATCAAAAGTAGCTGTATTTCCTGAAATTATTGTTTTTTCTACTAAAGTTTGACCAGTAATAGCAACAATTCTCACCACTGTTCCACTTAAATCATCTGAAGATGATATGGTGAAAATATCATTAACAGGATTTGGATAAAAAGAAATGTTGTTGTTGGCATCCATATCATTTATCCCTGTAATAATAATGTTTTCACAAGCAGAAGTGTCATTACAACCATTTTCTGTTACAACAACAGCATAGTTTCCTGTTGTTGTTGGTGTAAAACTTTGGCTAGTAGCACCAGAAATTGGCTGATTAATGTTATCGCAATCTACCCATTGGTAAGAGGCGTTATTGTTATTAGCAGCAATGGTAGTTCCTGTTGTAGTTATAGTGGCATCAACAGTTGTTATAGTTACAGTTACCTGAGCAGTATTCTGACAGTTATTTGCGTCTGTACCAGTAACCGTATATGTAGTAGTGGCTGTTGGTGTAAACGCTACCCCATCAGTTACTCCATTATCCCAAGTATAAGAAGTAGCTCCTGAACCCGTTAAGATAACAGGGTATCCATTACAAATAGGTGAAGCAGATGCACTTGCTGTAACAGTTGGTAATGGATTTACGGTAATAGTAATTTGGTCTGTATTCTGACAGTTATTTGCACCTGTACCCGTAACTGTATAAGTAGTAGTAACAGTTGGTGTAAAAGCTACTCCATCAGTTACTCCATTGTCCCAAGTGTATGAAGTTGCTCCTGAACCTGTTAAGGTAATTGGATTTCCTGCACATATAGTTGTAGCTGTTGCGTTTGCTGTAACTGTAGGCACTGGATTTACAGTAATAGTAATTTGATCCATATCTGTACAAGAACCTGAAGTACCTGTTACATTATACGTAGTTGTAGCAGTAGGAGTAAAAGCCACACCATTAGTTACTCCATTATCCCAAGTATATGAAGTTGCTCCTGAACCTGTTAAGGTAACTTGATCTCCTGCACAAATTGAAGTAGAAGTTGCATTTGCAGTAACGGTAATACCAGAAGCAACAGTAACTGTTATTTGTGCCGTATTTTGGCAGCTATTCGCATCTGTACCTGTAACTGTGTAAGTAGTGGTTGCTGTTGGTGTAAAAGCAACACCATCAGTTACACCATTATCCCAAGTATATGAAGTAGCTCCCCCACCTGTTAATGTTACCTGACCTCCTGCACAAACAGTAGTTGCTGTTGTATTTGCGATTACCGTTGGCAATGGATTTACAGTAATTGTTACCTGAGCTGTGTTTTGACAACTATTTCCATCAGTACCTGTAACCGTATAAGTAGTTGTTGCTGTTGGTGTAAAAGCCACACCATCAGTAACCCCATTATCCCAAGTATATGAAGTAGCTCCGCCACCGGTTAACGTAACTTGGCTTCCAATACAAACTGACATGGATGAAGCATTTGCTGTAACTGTAGGTAATGGATTTACGGATACTGTTTTAGTATTGTTATCTAAACAACTGTTCCAAAAACCGCCTAAAGTATATAAGATAGGAGTATGATTAGCTGCAGTAGCATACGTGAATGTAGTATTTTCAGACCAAATTAATGGAGTTGTTCCACCCATAGCATAAGCGTAAGTAGAATCTGGCACAGTTTGAAAATAAGTTCTAAATTCTTGAAAATTGTAAAACCTACTATTTAAAATACTTGTAGGTGTTGTTGTGTTTGTGAAAGTTACTGGTGTTCCTAAACAAGAAGGTGTAGGAGAAGCTGTGAAATCGGTATTAATTGTATAAGTAATTTTGGGAGCAGCCAACATTTCAAAATCAAATGGACCGCCTGTAAAACCTGAAACGGTATAAGTAGGCATATTTACCCAGCTTCCGTTTGATGATGTGTAAAATGTAGATTTTGCCCTAGATAAATTTTCATCATACGTTTGACTAGGAGCAGCATCATTTATATAAAATTCCACTATACCTCCAACATTTGTTGGTCTAATTACTACTGCATAATTCCCTGTTACATTAATTGGAGCAAAATTTACTTGTCTATAAGAAAAGTTAGTATCTGAAATAGTAATGTTAGCAAAAGCTATTTCGGTAGTAGGATTGTTACTCCCATCAATATTATAAATAGAAGCTCTAACACTAACACTTGCCACTCCATTTGGACTATTTCTGCCAAAAAACTCTACTCCTGATATTCCAAGAGTAGAACCACTCAATAAAAAGGTTTGTGACATTGATTCATTATCATCTGTCCATAATTCAAATATGAAAAAATTACTTGTTCCTAAAACTTGTTCTTTTACTTGAGGATACCTGATGGTATCGACACAAGCTAAGGTTTTAGTTGTGTTTAATTTGTTTTTAAGTGAACTGTTATTAGTTATTAGTGTATTTCCGTCTGCTGGACGAATACCTGTTTTAACTTGAGTTTGTCCCCATACTAGGGTACTAAATCCAAGTATTAATGTACTTAGTAAAATTTTTTTCATTTGTTTTATTTTTAAGTTATACTATATTGATTACAAATGTATAAAACATTACGTAAGAAAAAAAATAAACTTTTAATTATTAAACAGTTTAGCTTAGTATAGTATCTTTGTCTATTAAAAAAAACATTAATTATGAACCCAAAAGCCTTATTTCAACTATTTTTAAAATACTTTTTTAGAGGATTGCTTTATGCAGCCCCTGTTACCATCACCATCTACATTATTGTAGAACTTTTTAAGTTTTTTGATGGACTAATACCCGTAGGAATTAACGTGCCAGGGTTGGGGTTTTTGGTATTAATTGTCGCCATTACCTTTTTAGGAGTGGTGGGTTCTAGTATTATTTTAGAACCTCTTAAGTCTCAGTTTAATCATATTTTAGATAAACTACCTTTATTAAAAACCATTTATTCTTCGGTAAAAGATTTGTTATCTGCGTTTGTTGGTTCTAAAAAAAGTTTTGACAAACCTGTTTTGGTTAAGCTTAGTAAAGATTCCAATCTCGAAAAATTGGGTTTTATAACGGCTACCGATTTAACCAAATTAGGAGTAACCGATGAACGAATTGGAGTTTATTTACCCCATTCTTACAATTTTTCTGGTAATTTTTTTGTTGTTGCAGCTTCTCAAGTTACTCCGGTAAAAAATGTCAACTCTACTGATTTTATGAAATTTATCGTTTCTGGAGGAGTTACCCATTTGGATGACAATGATGATGAAAAAGAAAAAACAACCTAATAATGGATGGGTTTTCTAAAATAAATCAATTAGATGATGATGACTTTTATTACAGTGAAGAGGGATATATCGTTTTCACAGAAAAATATCTTTTGAAAAGAGGCTACTGCTGTCAAAATGGATGCAAACATTGCCCTTATGGGTTTGATAAAAATGAAAGGAGTAAGGAGAAATGAGAGAATAGAGATTGAAAACTTACCAAATCATCGTTCTTATTTTTTTTTGTATTTTAGCGAATCATATTGAATGAAAAAATTATAATGAAATTGAAAGAGAAAATATCGCTTGAAAAGATTTTCGAAAAGGAATATAAAATCAAACTTGTTGAATCTGAAAACAACAAGGAAGCGATTATAACCCATTTTTTGCACAACAGTAAAAATGGAGTTTCACAATTTTTCAAAAAAGATGCTGTAAAATACACAAAAGAGATTTTGGAGTATAAATATCCCGAAGAAGAAATAACAAATATTGTAGCCGAAGAAGCATTGCAATATGGAATTTTTGACACTTTTAATATCCCATTTCCACCAGTTGAACATCCAAAATTTAAGTTTATAGACCTTTTCGCAGGAATTGGAGGCTTTCGTTTGGCAATGCAAAATTTAGGTGGAAAATGTGTTTTCACAAGTGAGTGGGACAAAGAAGCTAAACGAACCTACAAAACAAACTTTGGAGAACGACCTTTTGGCGATATAACAAAAGAAGAAACAAAATCTTTTATTCCAGACGAATTTGACTTGCTTTGTGCCGGATTTCCTTGTCAAGCATTTTCGATTGCAGGAAAACGTGGAGGTTTTGAAGACACCAGAGGAACATTGTTTTTTGACGTTGCCGAAATTATTAAACGAAAACAACCAAAAGCAATTTTTTTAGAAAATGTAAAAGGTTTAAGAAATCACAACGGAGGAAAAACTTTAGCAACAATCTTAAATGTTTTAAGAAATGATTTAGGATATTTCGTTCCAGAACCTCAAATTATTAATGCTAAAGATTTTGGAGTTCCACAAAATAGAGAACGTATTTACATTGTAGGGTTTAGAAATGATTTAGGAATTAAGCGTTTTGAATATCCAAAACCAATAAATAAGAAAGTTGCATTTTCTCAAATAAAAGAGGAAAATGTACCTCCTACAAAATATTTTTTATCAACTCAATATATTCAAACTCTAATCAATCATAAAGCAAGACACGAAGGAAAGGGAAATGGTTTTGGTTACGCCATAATTCCAGATAGCGGAATTAGCAACGCTATTGTTGTTGGGGGAATGGGAAGAGAGCGGAATTTGGTTTTAGACCACAGAATTACTGATTTCACGCCAACAACACACATAAAAGGCACTGTAAATCGTGAAGGGATTCGTAAAATGACACCAAGAGAATGGGCAAGATTACAAGGGTTTCCTGACGAATTTTTAATTCCTGTGGCAGATGCTTCTGCTTACAAACAGTTCGGCAACTCCGTTGCCGTTCCTGCAATACAAGCTACTGCAAATGAAATATTAAAACTAATTGGAATTAAGAAATGATAACAGGAAATAAAGGAGAATGGAGTGAAATTTACACACTTCTAAAAGTAATTTCTGACAAACAACTTTTTGCAGGCGATAGCAATTTAAACAAAATTGAAAATTTGATTTTTCCAATTATCAAAGTGCTTCGTGATGAAACAAACGGAACTTTTGAATTTAGTTATGATAATGATTTAGTAATTGTTAAAAATGGAGATGAAGAAATAAGAATTTCTGCTTTAGAATTTCAAAAACAAGCCCGTTTTTTATTGACAAAACTCAAAGAAAAAACAAATGCTACTTTTTCAATTCCTGAAATAGAAAATTTTATAAATTCTTTTGACAGTCATTCTTTAAAAGCAAAATCATCTGTAAAAAGTGACATTAAAATTGTAATTCACGACCAACGAACAGGCACAAACCCTGAACTTGGATTTAGTATAAAATCACAACTTGGCGGTGCTTCTACTTTACTAAACGCTGGTAAAACAACAAATTTTATTTTCAAAATCCAAAATTTGAATTTAGCTCAAAATCAGATTTTAGAAATAAACGAAATTGATACAAGAAGTAAAATCAAAGACCGATTAGAAAAAATAACTTCATTTGGCGGAAATTTACTTTTCGAAAAAACAGAAAGCTCTATTTTCGGAAATAATCTAGTTTTAATTGACAGTGCTTTGCCAAAAATAATTGCTGAAAATTTGAAGTTGTTTTTTACCTCGACATTTTCAACCATAGTAGAATTGACCAATAATGTTTCAGAAAAAAACCCAATCGACTACAATTTAGAAACAAATCATCCTTTTTATTCATATAAAATCAAACGATTTCTGACAGACATTGCGTTAGGAATGATGCCGTCAAAAGTTTGGACAGGCGAATTTGATACAACTGGAGGTTACTTGGTTGTGAAAGAAAACGGAGAAGTTTTATGTTACCATATTTACAATAGAAACGAATTTGAAGATTATTTATTTACAAATACAAAATTGGAAACAGCAAGCAGTACTCGACACGAATTTGGAAAAATTTACGAAGAAAATGGAGGATTATATTTTAAACTAAACTTGCAAATACGATTTAAATAATGTGAAGAAACTTCACTTATAGCCAAAAAATTAAAATAAGATTGAAGAATTTCAAAAAATGGCAAAAGGCTTTTTAAAAACACTCTAAATATCTAATCTCTATTTTCTAAAATATTAAAACTAAAATATGGATTTTAAAACTCAATTACAACAAGGGATTCCAAACGAATTGCCATCAAAAAAAGAAATTGACAACACAGTAAGCCATGCACCAAAACGCAAGGAAATTTTAACTCCTGAAGAAAAAAAATTAGCCCTAAAAAATGCCTTACGTTATTTTGAAGCAAAACACCATCCTATTTTAGCCAAAGAATTTGCTGAAGAATTGGAAAAATACGGAAGAATTTATATGTATCGTTTTCGTCCTGATTATGAAATGTATGCCCGACCTATTGACGAATACCCTGGAAAATCAATACAAGCAAAGTCTATAATGTTGATGATACAAAACAATTTAGACCCTGCTGTTGCTCAACATCCACACGAATTAATTACTTATGGAGGAAATGGAGCTGTGTTCCAAAACTGGGCACAATATCTACTAACTATGCACTATTTGTCGGAAATGACTGACGAACAAACTTTGGTGATGTATTCCGGGCATCCTATGGGATTGTTTCCATCGCACAAAGAAGCTCCTAGAGTAGTCGTTACCAATGGAATGATGATTCCTAACTATTCTAAACCTGATGATTGGGAAAAATTTAATGCCTTAGGCGTAACCCAATATGGACAAATGACAGCGGGTTCATACATGTATATTGGTCCACAAGGAATAGTACACGGCACAACTATTACCATTTTGAATGCTGTAAGAAAACAGTTAAGAGCAACTCCCCCTCCTTCGGAGGGGGCTGGGGGGAGGCTCTTTGTTACTTCAGGGCTAGGTGGTATGAGTGGTGCTCAACCAAAAGCAGGAAATATTGCCAGAGTTATTTCAGTAACTGCCGAAGTTAATCCTGCGGCTACTTTTAAACGACACGAACAAGGTTGGGTAGATGAAGTGATAAGCAATTTAGATGAACTTTGCGAAAGAGTTAGTAAAGCCAAAGCCAACAAAGAAGTAGTTTCTATTGCTTATGATGGAAATGTAGTAGATGTTTGGGAAAAATTTGATGCAGCAGGAATTTACATAGATTTAGGTTCCGACCAAACTTCCTTACACAATCCTTGGGCGGGAGGTTACTATCCTGTTGGATTAAGCTACGAAGAAAGCAACGAAATGATGGCGAATAATCCTGAATTGTTTAAACAAAAAGTGCAAGAAAGTCTTATTCGTCAAACCAATGCTATTAATAAGCACACTAAAAAAGGCACTTATTTTTTCGATTACGGAAATGCTTTTTTATTAGAGGCAAGTCGAGCTGGTGCGGATATTATGGCCGAAAATGGCATCGATTTTAAATATCCTAGTTACGTTCAGGATATTATGGGACCCATGTGTTTCGACTACGGATTTGGCCCTTTCCGTTGGGTATGCACCTCAGGAAAACCAGAAGATTTAAAAACTACAGATGATATTGCTTGCGAAGTATTGGAAGAAATGATTAAAACTTCTCCTGACGAAATAAAACAACAAATGCAAGATAATATTACCTGGATTAAAGGAGCTCAAGAAAACAAGTTAGTAGTTGGTTCTCAAGCTAGAATTTTATATGCCGATGCCGAAGGAAGAATAAAAATTGCCGAAGCTTTTAACAAAGCGGTTGCTAGTAGTAAACTTTCTGCTCCTGTTAATTTAGGACGAGATCATCATGATGTTTCAGGAACAGATTCGCCTTATAGAGAAACATCAAATATTTATGATGGCTCTCAATTTACTGCTGATATGGCAATTCATAATGTGATTGGAGATAGTTTTAGAGGAGCTACCTGGGTTTCTATACACAATGGCGGTGGCGTTGGCTGGGGTGAAGTAATTAATGGTGGTTTCGGAATGACCTTAGATGGTTCTGCCGATGCCGATAGAAGATTAAAATCCATGCTTTTTTGGGATGTGAATAATGGTATAGCCCGAAGAAGTTGGGCAAGAAACTCAGAAGCTATTTTTGCCATAAAACGAGAAATGGAACGAACACCTGGATTAAAAGTAACCTTGCCAAATTTGGTGGATGATGTGATTTTTAATGGTTTGTTGTAATAATCAAAATAGCTATTTGCAACATAAAACATTAATTTTCGTAAATTTGGTTGTAGTTAACAAATTATAAAAGCAATTAAAATTCTAATAAAATGAAAATTACTTTAGATATAAAAGAGAGTCGTTTAAATACGTTTTTAGCTTTTATTAAAACATTAGATTATGTTTCTATTACTGAAAACAACATCCATCAATGGCAAATTGACGAAGTAGAAAGCCGATTAGCTGATTTAGAAAAACATCCCGAAAAAGCTATTGATTTCGACCAAACAATAGCACGTATTGAGGAAAAATATGGCTTATAACCTGATTATTTCTCCAGAAGCAGAAATTGATATTGAAAGAGCCGTTGAATGGTATGTAAATATTAATATAGAGCTTGCCCAACAGTTTATTATCGAATTAAAAGCTGCTAAAAACTATATTGTTAATAATCCTAATAAAATACGGAACTACAGGATTAAGAGTGAAGTTCTTTTATAAAAACAAATATAAACAAGGTTTCATTCTTTTTCTTACTTCATTTCGCTACGCTCCATTTCGTAAGAAAAAGAATGAAAATAGGGAACAACGTAGTGAAACTAATCAGATTACGATTTATTACCCCGACCTTAAGGTCGGGGTAATTAAAACCAAATAACAAAAGGGCTTTAGCCACATTATATTATTGCCTTTGTTTGTGTCATCACAAACAAAAAAATCGTTTGTGATGACACAAACGATGGCACAGAATATTCACACTAAATCCTGTAATACCGAAAATACAAATACGTTACAAGAATACTCGTGTCGCTTTTCTAAAACATTTTCCTTACGGAATACATTTTTCATTAAATGAACAAACCATTGTAATTATTGCGGTTTTCAATACTGCTGAAAATCCAAAAAAATGGAAAAAAAGAAGCCGTTAGTTTAATGTAAACGCAAACAAACGATAAGGTTGAAAAGGGGGTAACAAAGTTTTAAAATAACTATTCTCATAAAAATCATTATTTTAGTAGTATGAAAAAGCTTTTTTATACATTTTTTATTCTTGTGATTTTCTCATGTGGGTTATCAGAGGAGCACGTGAAAGAGCATGAAAGACAGTATGAAACTTATTTTGAATTTGCATATAATAATGGTCAATTTTTTAGACTTGGTATAGCTAAAGAAATGGTAGAATCTCCCAATTCAAATTTTAATAAAGAAGAAGATGGTTTAAAAGAGCTTTATCTACCTCCTTATAAAAGCGACTTTGAAAAACTTAATATTTTTGAGAATAAATTAATGCTAATTCAAATGAAAATTGACTTAGCAATTTTATATTGTAGTTATATGGAATTACTATATGACCTTTTAAAAGGTGGTTGTAGTGGTTTTGGAGTGTCGCAACGAAGAATCTATTCATTGGATAAAAATAGATTCATCACGTCATTTTACTAAGTAATAAATTACTTACAAAATTTTGTCCAGAATGACATTTAATAATGTATTTCCAATAAAATTATTATTTTAGTAGTATGAAAGAAAAGAAAAGAAAAGAAAACTTCAACAGGTTTCTTATTTATAATAATTGGCATACTAATGATAGTTAGGGTTTGCTGAGAAAGTCATTTTAATTACTTAATTAACACTTATTCAGTTAATTATGTTAATAACTTGAGGGTATTAAACTGGGGTAAATGCAAGGTTTTCTTTAATTTTAAAGAAAAAAGTTT
>JAHYJH010000009.1 GCA_019429185.1 Vicingaceae bacterium | reverse complement strand
AAACTTTTTTCTTTAAAATTAAAGAAAACCTTGCATTTACCCCAGTTTAATACCCTCAAGTTATTAACATAATTAACTGAATAAGTGTTAATTAAGTAATTAAAATGACTTTCTCAGCAAACCCTAAATAGATATCTAATCCACCACCAACTGATATTCCTTTAAAGGATTTATTAAATTCTGTGGCATTTTTTATATACACAAAAGAATTTTTTCCATACATTCCTGTAAAAAATGGGTTTATGGTTGGAGGATTCCCTTTAGAAATCAATCTTCCTTTAAGTCCTACATTAAAACTAGCTTCAAAAAGCGAATAACCTATTCCTCCAAACAACCCTATGTTTTTTTGTAGGTATGTGGTATAATTTATTCCTATTCCACCATAATCAAGCCCTAATCCAAACCCGAAAGAAGACATATCTATTTGCTTTTTAATTTCTGTGCTTTCTTGTGCCACATAACTATTATAATAAGCTACAAATAATATAAGTATGATTATTTTTTTCATATTTTTAATTGTTACTACTCAGCTACTTATTTTTTCTCTTTGCCACTGATTACGTAGATTCACACAGATTTTTCAAAGAAAAATCAAATCTGTGTATGTAATCTGCGAAAATTTATCAACAGTTTATCTATTTTTTCAAGATGTGTTGATGCTACTTCGTGGTGTGTAATCAGTGGCATTTTTTGTTTTTTTATTGTCTTTAGACAAGTAATTTAGCATCTGAGTAGTAACTTTTAATTTATACTACCTGCTTATTTTATAAAACTATTAGTACTATCTGGTTTAGGACTAAATTGCCTAAAATGATAGGTTTCGTTTTTGGCTTTTACTTCTGTTTTTTTGCCTTTTTTCATTCGGTAGCTTTCGGTAATAACAAAAGTAGTATCATTTATTATATTCCCTTCTCTTACATAAGCAGGTAAGCCTCCACCTGAACTTGGATACCATTTTTCAAATTTTATTGATTGTCCATTAATTATAAATACCCCCCCAGATAGTTTATTATTTTTTGCATAATCTAAATAACTACTTTGTTTTAGCCTATCGGTTAATTCAGTATCAATCGTGTTGGGAGAATATCTACCACCAATATATATGAGAGTTCCATTTTTGTAAAAAAAGTATTCAGGATAAAGATAATTATCACTTCCTATTTCATAATAATACCCATCAATTCTTAATTGATTTCCTGTATAATTAGTTCTTTGAATAGATAGTTCATCATCTTTAAACTCATCTTTGATACAAGAAAATAAAGTTAAAATCATAACCATTTCGACAATTAGTAATTTCATATTATTTTGTTTTATCATAATCCTCCTTCAACATTAAATGACCAATGCCATGAAGTATGAGTATTTAATTGTTTAAACCAATAGGCTTTTACCTCCTTGTATAAATTATGCCCTACTCATTACTTACAAAAATAATCTTTTGTTTCTTTATTTGGTGTTTCTAGTAAATACTTGAGATAGAATTTTTTATTTTTACTTCTTAAAAAGTAACACTTCCCATTAAGCTAAGTTTGAATATATATAATTTGTATAATTCAGTATTATATTCTCAAATTTGTATCTTTGAACCTGAAATTAACTACACGAATACTAAACTATGAATGAAGAATTAGATTTTATTCTCGATACAGCAAAAGAAGCCATGAATGCTGCATTAGCACATTTAGACACCCAATTAATGAAAGTTAGAGCTGGAAAAGCAAGTCCTATGATGTTGAACAGCGTTATGGTTAACTACTATGGTGCCAGCACTCCATTAAATCAGGTTGCAAATGTTACTGCTCTTGATGGACGAACACTTACTGTTCAGGCATGGGAAAAAAGTTTGTTGGAAGAAATTCAAAAAGGTATTACCAATGCCAATCTTGGATTAAACCCACAAAATAATGGTGAAATGATTATCATTAATGTGCCAACTCCTACGGAAGAGCGTAGAAAAGAACTCTCCAAACAAGCAAAAGCCGAAGGAGAACATGCTAAAATAGGTATCCGAAATGCCCGAAAAGAAGCCAATGACGAAATAAAAAAAATGAAAAACGATGGTCTAAGTGAAGATTTAGCCAAAAGTTTTGAAGATGAAGTTCAATCGTTAACTGATACTTTCATTGGAAAAATAGATACACTCATTGCTGCCAAAGAAAAAGATATCATGACGGTTTAAGTAAAACGCCAACCAAACCTAACAGGTTTCAAAAACCTGTTAGGTATAAAAATAACAGAAACGATGTACGGAAAATTACAACAAGAACTACAAGCAGAATTAAAAAACATTGACGCTGCTGGTTTATATAAAAGAGAACGCATCATTACTACTCCAATGGGAGCAGAAGTGAAAGTTAGCACAGGCGAAGAAGTAATTATTATGTGTGCTAATAATTACCTTGGTTTATCTTCCCATCCAAAAGTAATTGAAGGAGCAAAAAAAGCATTAGATACGCACGGTTATGGAATGTCATCTGTTCGATTTATTTGCGGAACCCAAGATATTCATAAAAAATTAGAACAAAAAATTTCTGCCTTTTTAGGTATGGAAGATACCATTTTATATGCGGCAGCTTTCGATGCCAATGGAGGTATTTTTGAACCTTTATTTGGAGAAAACGATGCCATTATTTCTGATGAATTAAACCATGCTTCTATTATTGATGGCGTTCGTTTGTGCAAAGCTGCTCGTTATCGTTATAAAAATAGCGATATGAATGATTTGGAAGAACAACTAAAAAAAGCTCAAGCCCAACATAATCGTATTATTGTTACCGATGGTGTTTTCTCTATGGATGGTTATGTTGCTAAATTAGATGAAATATGCAATTTAGCTGAAAAGTACGATGCGTTAGTAATGGTAGATGATTCTCATGCTACTGGATTTATTGGAAAAAAAGGAAAAGGAACCCACGAATTGAAAAATGTAATGGGAAGAGTTGATATCATTACTTCTACGTTGGGAAAAGCGTTAGGTGGTGCTATGGGTGGTTTCACCTCTGGAAAGCAAGAAGTAATAGATATGCTTCGTCAGCGTTCCAGACCATATTTATTTTCTAATTCCTTATCTCCTGTTATTGTTGGGGCAGCTATAGAAGTCTTTAATTTATTAGAAGCATCTACGGAGTTAAGAGATAAATTAGAACAAAACATCGCTTATTTTAAAGCTGGAGTAAAGAAAATTGGCTTAGAAATTCGTGATGGCGATTCTGCTATTGTTCCTGTGATGCTTTATGATGCTAAATTAGCTCAGGAGTTTGCAACTAAACTGTTAGCTGAAGGTATTTATGCTATTGGGTTTTTCTATCCTGTAGTACCTAAAGACTTAGCCCGAATTAGAGTACAACTTTCTGCAGCACATACTACTACTCAATTGGACAAAGCCATTGCTGCTTTTAAAAAAGTGGGAAAAGAATTGGGTGTGATTTAACTTCGTATCATAGCAATATGTGGAATATCATCTTCTAAATAGCTTTCCCCTAGAGGTAGAAAACCATATTTTTTATAAAAAGCTACTAAATATTGTTGTGCAGATATTTTAATCGGTGTTTTTCCAAATTTTTGTTCAATGAACTGCAAACATTGCAACATCAGTTGATGGGCAACATCTTTTCCTCTTTTGTTTTTTTCTACAGCCACCCTGCCAATAGAAACTTGCGGATAACTAATGTTGTGAGGCAAAATCCTTGCAACAGCAATTATCTCATTTTTTAAAAATCCAATTACATGATAAGCATGTTTATCTTTCTCATCTACTTCTTGATAAGGACAATTTTGCTCAACTACAAAAATTTTTGTCCGCAAATAATACACATCAAAGAGTTCTTCTACAGAAAGTTGATTAAACGCAGCTATTTTCCATTCTATTTTCTCCATTCTAACAAATTTTCAGCGTTGGTTTTTATTTTTTTGTTATCCACCAACCATTGCAACACTTTAATGGTTTTATCTTCTCTAATACCTTGCACCGCATTTACCAATTGGGTTAATGTCATTGGTGTTTTTTGTAATAATTGTTTAAGTTGATCCGAAACATTCGAAAATTCAATATCACTTAATTCTAATTTATTTCGTTCCAAACAAACATCACAAACCCCACATCTAAAAGTATCTTTTTCACCAAAATAAGCCAATAAAATTTGGCTTCGACATTTATGCAACGTGCTTGAATAATAAATCACACTTTCCATTTTTTTGATTGCAATTTCTTTTCGTTCCTTATAATTTTGAGGTGAAATCCGAATATCATTCACATTCAATCGCTCTGTAGTGTAGGTAATTTGAGGTAAATTAGTTTGTTTTATATAATCAATCACATTAATGTTGTGCAAATACGAAAGTCCGTTAACTACCTTGTCTTTAGTAGTTGAAAGACGTTTTGCTAATTCAAATTCATCAATTTTTGAATAATTCTCGAATAATCCACCATAGGAACGTAATAAGGTTTTAATAAACAAATCGAATTTTGTATTTTTCACTTGAAATTCATACAAATCATCTTTACTAATTTCAATTTTAATGCGAGAAGGATTGAAATTTGATTCCGACAAAACGAGATAACCTTCTTTTTCTAAAAATTTCAAACAATTAAAAACTGCCGTTGCTTGCATATTATATTGTTTACTAAATGTTGAAATATTAAAATTATAACTTTCATTGTAAGCCGAACCTATAGGAATTTGGAAGAAATTTGCCAATGCTTGGTACACTTGTTTTATCGCATCAATGGGCGGGAAACTACTAATAATTCGTTGCTCTAAATCCATTCTATCTGATTCTTCAACCAACAAAACAGCGTAGGCTTTTTTTTCATCTCGTCCGGCACGACCTGCTTCTTGAAAATAGGCTTCCAAAGAGTCTGGCAAATCCAAATGAACAACAGTCCGCACATCAGGTTTGTCTATTCCCATTCCAAAAGCATTGGTAGAAACGATTACACGTGTTCTATTTTCTATCCAATTGTGTTGTTTTTTGCTTCGCTCTTCATTGGTTAATCCTGCATGATAAAAATCGGCTGAAATATGGTTTTGATAAAGAAATTGAGCAATTTCTCGAGTTTTTTTTCTACTTCGTACATATACCACCGATGTTCCTTTTATGGTGTTTAAAACTTTTAACAGTCTTCCTAATTTGTTTTCTTCATTCAGCACCACATACGATAAATTTTTTCGCTCAAAACTCTTTTGAAGCACAAACTCTTTCTTAAATCCTAATTGTTTTTGGATGTCAATAACTACTTCGGGAGTAGCCGTTGCTGTTAGTGCCAAAAATGGAACATCAGGTTTTGCTTCACGAAGTTTTATAATATTCAGATAGGAAGGACGAAAATCATATCCCCATTGAGAAATACAGTGCGATTCATCAACAGCAAATAAATTGACATTCATTTTTTTTAATCGCTCTTTAAAAATTTCTGTTTCTAGCCGCTCAGGTGAAACGTACAAAAACTTTACATTACCATACACACAATTATCGAGCGTAACATCAATTTCTCTTTTGGTCATTCCAGAAAAAATAGCGACTGCTTTTATATTGCGTTTTACCAAATTTTCAACCTGATCTTTCATCAACGCTATTAATGGAGAAATTACAATGCAAATTCCTTCTTTAGCCATTGCTGGTACCTGAAAACAAATTGATTTTCCTCCTCCAGTAGGTAATAATGCTAAGGTATCTGTTCCATTTAGTGTTGCATTCACAATGTCTTCTTGCAACGGTCTAAAGTTTGAAAAACCCCAGTATTTTTGTAATATTTGATGAATATCCATGGTAAGGAGGCATTACTGCTTTTTGAATTTATTTATTCAATAAGTTTTTATACTTTTACAAATCTACTAAAATAGCTTATGCATCCGATTATTGCATTTATAAAACTAATACGCCTACCTAATTTGCTCATTATAGCACTTACTCAATATGCTATTCGCTTCGGTCTAATCTATCCAATTCTTAACGAAGCAACCGATTCTGATGTTTTACATCTGTTACTTTCCGAAAAATTATTTTTTCTATTGAGTTTATCTACGGTGTTAATAGCTGCGGCAGGTTATATTATTAATGATTATTTCGATGTTAGAATAGACCGAATTAATAGACCTCAACAAATTATTATCGGTAAATATATAAAAAGAAGGGTGGCTATGGGCGGACATATTGTGCTTAACACCATTGCCATTATATTGGCTATTTATGTTGCTTATGAAATGAATATGTTAAAATTAGCTGCTATTCAGGTGCTTGCAACGGGTGCTTTATGGTACTATTCCATTTATTTCAAAAAGCAAGTATTAACAGGAAATGTTTTAGTTGCCCTTTTAGCTGCTTTAGTTCCTTTTGTTGCTGGTTTTTATGAATTAATTCTTCAACATAATTTTGCTGAAAGAACAGTTCTTCAATTGTTACCACACATAGAGGAACAATTTTCCGCCCATGAATTGATGTATATCTTAAAACAAAATCTCAGTATTATTATGAAATGGGTGTTGGGGTTTTCTTTGTTTGCATTTTTGAGTACAATGATTCGCGAAATCATCAAAGACATAGAAGATTATGATGGTGATAAAAAATATTATAGTCGTTCTTTGCCTGTTACTTATGGAAAAAATGTTGCGAAAAGAGTAGCTCAAGCTTTTGTAGTTTTAATGCTTTTATTAATTGGCTATTTACAATTTCACCAATTCCAAATGGGAGATTTTATTTCCATACTCTATTTCATTGTTATGATACAAATTCCACTTGGGTTTGTTTTTTATAAGATTAATATTGCTCAAGAAAAGTCAGATTATCATTTTTTGAGTACGATACTTAAAGTAATTATGCTTTTTGGAATTGGTTATTTAGGTATCTTGTATTCTATTATTACTACTTTTTAATGTTGCCTAAATTAAATTCTTATACCATTATTCTCGCTTCAAAATCGCCACGAAGACAGCAACTACTAAAAGAATTGGGTGTTGATTTTATTATTAAAACAAAAGATATTGAAGAAGTTTATCCTTCAAACCTCAAAAAAGAAGTAGTTGCATTATTTTTAAGTGAGCAAAAAGCTAACGCATTTAAAAAGGATATCAAAGAAAACGAAATAGTGATTACTTCCGATACTATTGTTTGCTTAGGTAATGAAATTATAGGAAAACCAACCAACAGAACAAATGCAATAGAAATGCTTGAGAAATTATCTGGAAAAAGGCATGAAGTAATTACTGCGGTTACACTTTTTTCCATTCAAAAAAAAGTTTCATTTTCTGTTTGTACCGAAGTGTTTTTTAAACCGCTTTCCATGGAAGAAATTACGTATTACATTGATAATTATAAGCCTTATGACAAAGCAGGTAGCTATGGAATTCAAGAATGGATAGGTTACATTGGCATTGAAAAAATTGTAGGTTCATATTTTAATGTAATGGGATTGCCTGTAAAAGAGGTGTATGAAGAATTGATTAAATTTTAAGCAATGAAATCTCTATCTAAAAAAAAACTTAATTCGCTACTTCCGACATAAATTTGATTCTAAGTAAACGCATTTCATCTTCCGTGAATGCATTATCAAATTCATACAAAGCATCATCAATATTATCTGATTCTGCTTCCATAAAATAATCAAATACTTCATCTTGATCCGCTTCGTCAATTTCTTCATTGATATAATAATCTAAGTTTACTTTTGTACCAGACTGCACAATATGTTCTATTTCAGTAATTACATCTGCTAACTCAATTCCTTTAGCATCAGCAATGTCATCCAATGAAATTTTTCTATCTATGCTTTGAATAACATATACTTTTAACCCCGATTTGTTTACGATTGATTTCACTACTAAATCCATTGGTCGCTCTATTTCATTTTCTTCAACATAGCGTTCAATAACTTCAATAAATTCTTCTCCATATTTTTCTGCTTTTCCTTGCCCAACGCCAGTAATATTGGTTAATTCTTCAATAGTTATTGGATATCTTGAAGCCATATCTTCCAATGATGGGTCTTGAAAAATAACGTAAGGAGGTAATTTTAGTTCTTTTGCTAACGATTTTCTAACATCTTTTAAAATATTAAACAATGTTTCATCAGTTGCTCCACTGCTTTTTTGTGGGGTAATAATATCTCCATCATCCACATCACTATAATCGTTTGGTTTAATAAGCGTTATAGATGTAGGTTTTTTAATAAATGCTTTTCCTTTATCGGAAACTCTCAGCACACCATAATTTTCAATTTCTTTTGTTAATAATCCTTCAATTACACACTGTCTTACTATTGCTTCCCAATATTTATCATCTTTTCCTTTTCCTTTTCCTTTTCCAAACAATGGATGATTATTATAGTTGAATGCTTTTATTTCTGAAGAAGCATTTCCAGCCACAAAATATGCCATAAATTTCGATTTGAAATTTTCATTTAACCCTAGCACGGCTTGAAGTAATGTTTTAACTTCATCTTTTCCTTCAAATTTTTCTTTTGGATGAGCACAATTATCACACATACCCTTTTCTGAACAATCATCCGACTCATATTTCTCTCCAAAATAATTGAGCAATTGCCTTCTTCTGCAAACAGCAGTTTCAGCATAAGAAACCATTTCAAAAATAAGTTGCATACCTATTTCCATTTCAGCAACAGGCTTTCCATGTAAAAATTTTTCTAATTTTTCAATGTCTTTATAGCTATAAAAAGCCAAACAAATACCTTCTCCTCCATCTCTTCCTGCTCTTCCTGTTTCTTGATAATAGCTTTCCAAACTTTTAGGAATATCGTGATGAATCACATAACGCACATCGGGTTTGTCTATTCCCATTCCAAAAGCTATGGTTGCAACTATAACATCAACATCTTCCATCAAAAACATATCTTGATGTCTAACTCTTGATGCGGAATCTAATCCGGCATGATAAGGCAACGCTTTTATTCCATTTACTTGAAGTAATTGGGCTATTTCTTCTACCTTTTTCCTGCTTAAACAATAAATTATACCTGACTTTCCAATATGTTGACGAACAAAACGAATAATTTCTTTTTGAACATCTTTTTTTGGCCTAATTTCATAATACAAATTATCTCTATTGAAAGATGCTTTAAAAACTCGTGCTTCTGTCATCCCTAAGTTTTTTTGAATATCTTCTTGCACTTTGGGCGTTGCTGTTGCTGTAAGGGCTATAATTGGAACTCTATCTATGGCTTCTATGATGCTTCTTAATTTTCTATATTCAGGTCGAAAATCATGTCCCCATTCTGAGATACAGTGTGCTTCATCAATAGCAAAAAAAGAAATTTTAATGCTTTTAAGAAATTCTACATTTTCTTCTTTGGTAAGCGATTCGGGAGCTACAAATAACATTTTTGTTACTCCATCCATAATGTCTTGCCTAACTTGTCGAGATTCGGTTTTATTTAAAGTGGAATTATAAAAATGTGCTATCCCTTCTTTGTTTGAAAATCCTCTTATTGCATCAACTTGGTTCTTCATTAATGCAATTAACGGTGAAACAATGATTGCTGTTCCATCTAGCATTAGTGCTGGCAATTGATAACATAGTGATTTTCCTCCACCTGTTGGCATAATCACAAAGGCGTCATTTCCTTCTATAAGATTCTGAATAATAGCCTCTTGGTCGCCTTTAAAAGTGTTAAATCCAAAGAATTTTTTTAACTGGTTGCTTAATGGTGCTTCTATAGTTTGCATCTGTTTTTTATTGTTTTTTTTATGGGTTATATTTGTACATTAAAAATACGATTAAAATTTTTAATAAAAATCCTTTTTATAATAAAAAATCTTAAAAAAAATAACACGCTATTTTTATAAGTAGTTTAAACTGAAATTTTGTATAACTTGATTTTAAATAAATTTGTTCTAACAGGTCCAGAATCTACTGGAAAAACGACACTGACTACTTTGTTGGCTAATCGTTTTGAAGCTCCTTTGGTAGAAGAACAAGCTAGAACTTATTTAAACAACTTAACTAAACCGTATGAATTGCATGACGTGTTAAAAATGGCTGAGAATCAACTTAAATTTGAACAAGAGGCTATTAGTCAAAATCCTTCGCTACTTTTTATAGATACTGATTTAATTACTTTTAAAATTTGGTTAAAAATAAAATACGACAAAGAAATTGAATGGATAAATAATGCGATTTCCAATCAACCCAATAAACATTATTTTTTGTGCAATATTGATTTGCCTTGGGAAGCCGACCCACTAAGAGAACATCCAAGAATAGAAGATAGAAAATTTATTTTTGAGCAACATCTCCAAATTTTGAATCAACTTGGTTTTTCTTTTACCATTATTTCTGGAGATGTTGAAACTCGTTTAAAAAAATGTATTAGTTTCTTGGAAAACTCCATTTAAGTATTACCTTTGCCCCATCTCATTGGGGTGCCTTACTTTTCAGGCTGAGATTATACCCATTTTTCTTGAGCAATTGAGAAAATAAACCTGATCCAGATAATGCTGGCGTAGGTAGGACAATAAAAATCAAATTAAGTTAAACAAATACGATTGTTTAGCCCCTTAACTTTCGTCAAAATTTATTTTTTTATGAAAAAAATGATGTTTTTGGCGACTACAATGCTTGCAGCTGCAAGTAGTTTCGCACAATTTTCCATTTATGGAACAATTAAAGATTCCTCAGCAAATCCTGTTGTTGGAGCAACCATTAAAATTACCGACACCTATAAAGGTACTTTTTCGGACAATAATGGTTATTTTAAACTCAATAACTTAGACTCTTCGAGCTATGATATTGAAATTAGCTACATTGGTTATGAAACTAAAAAGCTAAAAATCGAAAATCTCACAGAAAATCGTGAGTATAAAATTACCTTAAAAGAAAGTCAGCAAAACTTAGACGAGCTTGTTGTTGCTGCTACTAGGGTAAAAGAAAATGCACCAATAGCTCATGATAATATTTCTTATAGCGATATTGAAAAAAATAACTTGGGTCAGGATATTGCATTTTTACTGCAAAACACTACTTCCTTAGTTTCTACAAGTGATGCTGGTGCAGGAGTTGGTTATACTGGATTTAGAATTAGAGGTTCTGACGGAACAAGAATTAATGTAACCGTAAATGGTATTCCTATTAATGATGCGGAATCTCAAGGAACTTTTTGGGTAAACATGCCCGATTTTGCCTCAAGCACAGAAAACATCCAGATTCAGCGTGGTGTAGGTGCTTCAACTAACGGAGCAGCGGCTTTTGGAGCAACAGTTAATTTACAAACTTCTACCTTAAAAGAAAATCCTTATGGAGAAATAGCAACTTCTTATGGTTCATTTAATACGCAAAAATATACTGCTAAATTCGGAACAGGATTAATCAACAAACACTGGGCGTTTGATGGTAGAGCTTCTTATATTAAATCTGACGGATATATTGATAGAGCTACTTCTGATTTAAAAAGTTATTACTTATCAGCAGGTTATTATGCAGATAAAACCTCTCTTAAATTAATCCATTTTGCAGGAAAAGAAAGAACCTACCAATCGTGGTGGGGAACTCCCGAAAGCCGAATTACAGGCAATAAAGAAGATATGGAAACTCATGCTATGAATAATGGTTTGGATTCTGCTCAAACCTACAACTTACTTAATTCAGGTAGAACGTATAACTATTACGAATATGATAATGAGGTTGATAATTACCAACAAGATCATTTTCAGCTATTATTTTCTCACAAGTTTTCATCAAAACTAAGTGCTAATGCAGCATTACACTACACGTATGGAAGAGGTTATTTTGAGCAATTTAAGAAGAATGATAAATTTTCTAATTACGGTTTAGGTAACTTTATTGCTGGAACAGATACCATAAATAGAACAGACCTTATTAGAAGACGTTGGCTCGACAACCATTTTTACGGTACAACTTATAGTTTAAATTATACTTCCTCTAAACTTTCGTTAGTTTTAGGGGGTGGTTACAACAGTTATGATGGCGACCATTTTGGAGAAATTATTTGGATGGAATATGCTAAAAACACCAACATTAGAGATAAATATTACGACAATAATGCACAAAAAGAGGATTTCAACACCTTCTTAAAAGCGGATTACCTAATAGGCGAAAAATTAACGCTTTTTGGAGATTTACAAATCAGAACCATTGCCTACCAAACTAAAGGAATTGACAACGATTTAAGAGAAATAGAGGTTGACACCAACTTTGTTTTCTTTAATCCAAAAGGAGGGGTAAATTTTCAGTTTAATGATAAGTTGAGAGTTTATGCCTCGGTAAGTGTTGCCAATAGAGAGCCTGTAAGAACCGATTTTATTGACAATCCTGCCAATGAACAACCTAAACACGAAATGTTGATAGATTACGAAGCAGGTGTTGGATTAAAACTTAAAAAACTAGGGTTAAAAGCCAATTTTTATTACATGGATTACACCAATCAGTTAGTATTAACAGGAGAATTAAACGATGTTGGCTCTTCCATAAGAACCAATGTGGATAAAAGTTACAGAACAGGTATTGAGTTAGAAGGTACTTTCTTAATCAGTAAAAAAGTGGCGTTGAATGCAAATGCCACCTTCTCTCAGAATAAAATTGAAAAATTTACAGAAGTATTATATGATTATACTACTGATTTTGATATTATTGAAAACAATTACACCAATACCGATATTGCTTTTTCTCCAAATGTTATTGCTGCAGCAAGTATTCATTATAGTCCTATTAAACAAGTAAACTTAATGGTGCAAACCAAGTATGTTGGCAAACAATTTTTAGATAACACCTCCAACAACAATAGAGCTATAGCGGCTTACCAAACTGTTGATGCACGAATTAGTTTTATGCTGTTGCCTAAAAAAATGAGAGAACTTTCTTTCCATTTAATGGTCAACAATATTTTTGATACAATGTATAGCAGTAATGGTTATACTTACAGCTATATTTACAATGATTTAATTACCGAAAACTTTTATTATCCACAAGCAGGAACCAACTTTTTAGCTGGGTTTGTGTTTAAGTTTTAGAAAAATATCAATAAAAAAGTAAGGTGTAATTTAAGGATAATAGTACTTTTGAATTTTTCCATTCTTATTGAAAAAATTAATTTAACAAATAAGATAAAAATAAAATGTATTTAATGTCTATAAAATAGAGCGGTTGAACTATTATAATATTGAAATTCAACTTTAAATTTTTACTTTTTTATGAATAAAAATATCAACAATCAATTTACTGAATGGGTAAATATTTATTCTGACATTCTTTATTCGTGGGCATATCACAAAACATCCAATAAAGAAATAGCTGAAGATATAGTGCAAGAAACTTTTATGGCAGCTTTTAAATCATTAAATAACTTTAAGTTTGATAGCCAGCCTAAAACTTGGTTGTTTTCAATATTAAATAATAAAATTATTGATTACTATAGAAAATCTGCTAAAAACATAGTAAATACAACCAAAGATGAGCAAGTTTTTATGAAAGCTACGGATGAATTATTTAATTCCGATGGACACTGGACGAACACTTCTTTATCCACATGGCAGGACGAAGAACATTTGTTAGATAATCAAGATTTTAATACTGTTTTAAGCTTGTGCATAGGTAAATTGCCTAATAACTGGCGATTAGCAATTGAATCGAAATACCAAAAAGATAAAAATGCATCTGAAATTTGTAAGGAATTAAATATTACTTCGTCCAATTATTGGCAAATGATTCATAGGGCAAAACTACAACTGAAAATTTGTATCGAAAAAAATTGGACTAACTAAAAAACTATGAGTTTCTTAAAACTATCATGTAAGAAAGCCACCGAAATGGTGGAACAAGAAAAGATTGAATCCCTTTCTTTTGTTGATAAAGTAAAACTAAAACTACATTTATCTGTTTGCAAAGCTTGTCAAAATTATAAAAAACAAAGCCTGTTAATTGATGAGTTTTTCTCTAAAACTAATAATGACCCAGAGACAGAACATTTTCATATCGAAGAAAATCCTCACCTTAAAGAAACTATCATCAAAAAAATAAATGAAACCCAATCTTAACAATTATGACAACAAAATATTTGATTTATATTTTTTTAATTATTTTATTATCAGTTAGTTGTTCTTCTGAACATACCAACAAGAACGAATCAACAGAAATTTCTTCCTCTACCGAAGTTATTGACGAAAAACCTGAAAAACGAAAATATCCCAATGCCCTTGAAAACGGTAAATTTTTAACAGTTGATGGCAAACGCATGATGTATGGTGGAGAAGATTCTACTTGGCATTTTGACGTATCTAATTTAACTTTAAAAGAAGAAAACTTTCATTTTGGTATTGGAAGAGAAAGGTTTCATGCACTCATTAAACCAAAATATATTTCTATGGAAGAAGCCGAAAAAGATACCGCTATTACTGATTCTTCACGGTTTTTGTTTGTAAACATTAATGGCGATGCTCGTGCTTATAGTGTTGATTTATTAACCCATCACGAAATAGTAAACGATGTAGTTGGTGGTGAACCCATAATGGCTGCTTATTGCGTTTTAGCCGATTTGGGAGCAATTTACACCCGTAAACTTGGCGACAACGTGTTCACATTTGCATTAAGCGGTTACACTTATTTTGATGAAACTGTTTGGGATGGATTAGATGGTTTTGTATTTTGGGACAGAGAAACCGAAAGCACCTGGTGGCCACTTATTGGTAAAGCTGTTTCAGGACCTATGCTCGAAACCAACTTAATAGAATACAATAAAGAAAACTGGGAAGACATTACTTGGGCAGCAATTAAAGCCAAAAATATTCCCAACTTAAAAGTGCTAAAAAGTGGTCAAACCATGGAGCCTCCAAAAACATGGAAAAAGTTTACCGAAGAAGAAACACAACAAGTTAAAGCCAACTTATAAGTGTGGAGTTAATTTTTATTTATAATGCAAAATCAGGAGCAATTAATTCACTTTTCGATTTTTCTCATAAACTGATTTCGCCATCTACTTATGTTTGTTCTTTATGCTCCATTACTTATGGAAATTTTGGAGCAAAAAAGCAATGGCAAAACTTTTTAAATGAGTTGGACATTAAGTCAATATTTCTATATAAAAATCAACTTCAAAAAATAAATTATAAACCAAATCGAGTTCCTTGTGTATTACTTAAAACCAATCCAAAAAACATACAAGAAATTATTTCAGCTGACGAACTGAATACTTTTGTCGAATTAACCGAGTTAATTAACAAGTTAAGGCTAAAATTGTTGTCTATTAATCCTAAAATAAACCATTGAAAAATAGCTTCTTACTTTCTTTTACCTTTATATTGTTAATTGGCTTTCACTCATGTAAAAATAAAAAGTCTGAAGAACCAGAAATGCACCGCTTTTGTGGTACCGATTTTTGTACAGCAAAGGGAGGTTCTGAATTAACAACTCTTCTAGAAGACACATCTATTTACCCTCCTGTTAAATTTGCAGTTCAGTTAATTAATGCCACTTCCACTAAAAACAATGCTATTAATCCTAAAGATATTGAAAGTGAACTGAATTATATTTTTAAAAAGGCAAACATTTCTTTTTCTGTTCATCCACACATTCATTTCCTACAATCCAATCACAACATCGACACCATTTTTAATAATAAGAATATTAGAGATACTATTTTACGGCAATATAATGTTAAAAACAACATCAACATTTACATTGTAGCTAAAGGAAAATCGCTAAACGGTTATACCAATGTGTTAACAGAAAATTTTTCAATTTATAAAAACACCTCTTTAAATTATCTTATTATTAATGAAAAAACCATATTAAATGGACATACTATTCAGCACGAATTAGGTCATTTTTTCGGATTACAACACACTTTTGGTAAAAGTCCGGTAGAATTAAGTACCGATGAATTGCCTGATGGAACTAACTGTAAAGAATCGGGCGATTATGTTTGTGACACTCCTGCCGACCCGAATGGAAAAATTGATCAAAATTGCAAATTTTTAGGACTACATGATGGCTCTGAATATCCTGTTAATCCTGATATTCATAATTTCATGAGTTACTATCCTTCTCACTGTAAAATGAAATTTTCATCTCTACAATATAAACTGATGCACAATTTTGCCAATAAATACCGTAAATATCTGGCTACTTTATAGACCTTTGTAAGGAATTTAATTTTATAACGACTAATCTTTTAACATTTTTCAATTATGGCAAATAACTATTACGATTCATCTGATTTAAAAAAATTTGGTGAAATAACCGAATGGAGCGAAGAACTTGGCAAAAAGTTTTTTGAATATTACGGAAAAGTATTTGAAGAAGGAGCGTTATCTGCTCGTGAAAAATCATTAATTGCCTTAGCAGTTTCGCATGTGGTGCATTGTCCGTATTGCATAGATGCTTATACTAAAGATGGCTTGCAACGAGGCATTACCAAAGAAGAAATGATGGAAGCAGTACATGTTGGAGCTGCCATTCAAAGTGGAGCAACATTGGTACATGGTGTTCAAATGATGAATAAACACAAAAAACTTTCGATGTAATTTATGGCTACAAAATCCTTACTTGCAAGAAAAAACAAACTTTCCGAACCCAAAGAACAATTGCGGTTTCTTTCCAATGGCATTTTTGCCGATGGAAAATTACCCTCGTTTACCGAAAAATTGAAAGTAAGCCAACAATTTCCACTAAACCCTAACTCCATAGAAATTCTGCAAATCAATGTTGGTTATATGTGCAATCAGGTTTGTGCACATTGCCACGTAGATGCTGGTCCCGATCGTAAAGAAATTATGACGCGTGAAACCATGCTGCAATGTTTAGATGTGATAAAAAACACCAAAGCTCATACGCTTGATTTAACTGGTGGAGCACCCGAAATGAACCCAAACTTTAGATGGTTTGTTGAAGAAGCTTCCAAAATTGGTGTCAACGATTTTATTGTTCGTAGCAATTTAACCATTTTACGCTCCAACCCAAAGTATTACGATTTACCCGAGTTTTTCAAAAAACACAACATTCATGTAGTTTCTTCCATGCCGCATTATACGCAAGATATGACCGACAGGCAAAGAGGTAGTGGTGTTTTTAAACTATCCATTAAAGCGTTGGAAGAACTTAATGCTGTGGGTTATGGAAAAGAAGGTAGCGGTTTACAACTCGATTTAGTGTATAACCCAACAGGGGCTTTTCTTCCTGCCGACCAAAAAGCATTGGAAAACGATTTTAAAAAAGCCTTAAAACGAGATTTTAACATTGAGTTTAACAACCTATTTGTCATTACCAATTTACCCATAAGCCGATTTTTGGAATACTTAATTGCTTCCGATAATTACGAAGACTATATGTATGCGTTGGTAGAAGCTTTTAACCCTGCTGCTGTTGCTAATGTAATGTGCAAAAACACTATTTCGGTAAGTTGGGATGGTTATTTATACGATTGCGATTTTAACCAAATGTTAGATTTAAAAGTGGCAAGCAAAGTGCAACACATTTCAGCATACAACGAAAAAGTGCTGCAAAACAGAGCAATTATTACTTCGCAACATTGTTATGGTTGCACTGCTGGAGCAGGAAGTAGTTGTCAAGGAAGCCTCCCCAACCCCTCCGAAGGAGGGGCTACGTAGAGGGATGAAAAAAATAGAAATTATGAAAATTGAGTAAAAAGTTTGTTATTAGTGTCATTCTGAATAAAATTTTGCACTCCGAATTTCGGGATAGCAAAATGAAGTGAAGAATCTTTTTATTAATCATTGAATACGTTAATAATTTTCTACTCCATTAAAAAAATGAAAAAAATAATACCCATATTATTATTCCTAATAACCATGCAACAAACCATGGCTCAAGATGCGGCATTTAAAAAAGTGTTAGACGACCACATTGCTCAAACTGTTCCTGTTATTTCGGTGGATTCATTAAACCAACACCTTGCTGAATTTACTGTTTTAGATGCTCGTGAAATAGAAGAATTTGAGGTAAGCCACATCAAAAATGCCAGTTATGTTGGGTACAACAATTTTTCCATCAAAAAAATAAGTAAAGAAATTCCAACCAATAAACCCATTGTAGTTTACTGTTCTATTGGTTACCGAAGCGAAAAAATAGGAGAACAATTACAAAAGAAAGGGTATAAGGTTTACAATTTATACGGAGGAATTTTTCATTGGACGAATCAAGGGTATGAAGTAGTGGATTCAAGCAAAAAAACGACTAAAAAAGTGCATGGTTACGATAAAAATTGGGGAAAATGGCTCACTAAATCGGAGGTAGTGTATGGAAAATAAAAACCTGCTTATCGTTTTTGTAAAAAACATCCGACTTGGGAAAGTGAAAACACGTCTTGCCCAAACCATTGGCGATGAAAATGCTTTTTTAATCTACAAAGAACTGGTAAAAATTACCGAAAAAGCTACCCAACAACTTCAAAATTGTACTATTCAAATTTATTTTTCTGATGTTGTTGAAGAAAACCAATGGGATAATTGTGAAAAATTTGTTCAGCAAGGAAACGATTTAGGCGAAAAAATGCAAGATGCCTTTCATCGGGGATTTGCAATGGGTTACCAAAAAATTATTTTAATAGGATCTGATTTGCCTGCTATTTCTGCACCCATTATTCAACAAGGATTTGATGCATTAAATAGCAACGACATTGTCTTTGGTCCTGCCGAAGATGGAGGGTATTATTTGGTCAGCATGAAAAAATTACATCCTACAGTTTTCCAAAACAAACCATGGAGCAATGAAGAATTATTATCCTTAACACTAAAGGAATTGTCGGATTATAAACTACAACTGCTTCCATTTTTAAACGATATAGATGTATATGAAGACCTAAAAAAACATCCTTCATTACTTCAACTAATTGAAAACCCCGAAACTTTAAACTTTAAACTTCAAACCTCAAACAATAAAATATGAGCTATTTAGAAACTACTAAAAATGTATATAAAGATGCCGCATTAACTCCTGATGTAGGCTTATGCTGTACTACCAACCCTATTTGGGAATTGCCCGGGTTAAAAATTCCAAAAATAATGCAAGAAATGAATTACGGTTGTGGAAGCACTGTGCATGCCAGAGATTTAACCAACAATCCTAAAATTTTATATGTTGGCGTTGGTGGTGGTATGGAATTGTTGCAGTTTGCTTATTTCTCCAGGCAAAATGCTGGAGTAGTGGGAGTTGATGTAGTAGATGAAATGCTGGAAGCTTCTAAAAAGAATTTTGTGGAAGCCGAAGAACTTAATCCTTGGTTTAAAAAAGAATTTGTTGACTTACGTAAAGGCGATGCACTCAACTTACCGTTAGAAGACAATAGTATAGATGTTGCTGCACAAAATTGTTTGTTCAATATTTTTAAAACGGAAGACTTAAAAAAAGCCATTGCCGAAATGTACCGAGTACTTAAACCTCACGGCAGGTTGGTAATGAGCGACCCAACTTGCGAACAAACCATGAACGAAACACTAAGAAACGATGATCGATTAAGAGCATTATGTTTAAGCGGCAGTATTCCCATCAAAGAATATGTAAAAATGCTTACAGATGCTGGTTTTGGCACCATAGAAATTAGAGCCAGAAAACCCTATAGAATTTTATCGCCCAACCATTATCCTACCGAAGAAATCATTTACATTGAATCGATTGAAGTAGCAGCCATAAAAGACCCTATGCCCCAAGATGGTCCTTGTGTTTTTACTGGAAAAACTGCTATTTATTTTGGCAATGAGGAATATTTTGATGATAAAAAAGGACACGTATTAATGCAAAATCAACCCTTAGCAGTTTGCGATAAAACCGCTCAAGCACTAAAAGATTTAGGTAAAAACGATATTTTCATCAGCGAAGCTACTTTTCATTATGATGGTGGAGGATGCTGTTAAAATAAAAAGATATGATACTAATTACATTAATAATAGCCGTTTTATTTCTCTCCTACAGTAATGGGGCAAACGATAATTTTAAAGGTGTTGCTACATTATTCGGAAGTAAAACTACCAGCTACAAAAAAGCCATTTCTTGGGCTTCTGTAACTACGTTTGCAGGTTCTATTGCAGCCCTGTTTTTAGCTCAAACATTGGTAAAAAATTTTTCCGGAAAAGGGCTTGTCCCTGATGAACTTATCCACAATCCTGCTTTTGCCATTTCTATTGCTTTAGGAGCTGCTTTAACCGTTTTTATTGCTACCAAAATTGGTATGCCCATTTCTACTACACACGCTTTAGTTGGTGGTCTTTTTGGAAGTGGAGTAATGGCTATCGGAACAGCTTTTAATTTTGCTAAATTGGGAAATACTTTTTTAATGCCATTAATCGTTAGTCCGCTATTAGCAGCTTCACTTAGTTTAATCGTATATTTAATTTTTCGTAAAGCCATAATTGCGTTGGGCATAACCAAGGAAAGTTGTGTTTGTGTAACGGAAAAACAAACCGTAATTCAAACCAATGATTTAAGTATAGCTTCTTCTCCAAACAATCAAATTGAATTTGTAAGCTGCAAAAAAGTTACTTCAGAATTTTATGAAGGTAGTATTTTTGGAATTACTGCTCAAAAAATATTAGACACCCTGCATTTTTTAAGTTCCGGAGTAGTAAGCTTTGCACGTGGATTAAACGATACACCTAAAATTGTAGGGTTATTAGTAGTGGTAAATGCTTTTAATTTAAAAACAGGCATGTTCCTAGTCGCTGTTGTTATGGTAATAGGTGGATTATTAAATGCTAAAAAAGTGGGAGTTTTAATGAGTAAAAAAATTACGCCTATGAACCACGGTCAAGGATTTACTGCCAATATGATTACAGGTTTATTAGTTACTACCGCCAGCATTCACGGACATCCGGTTTCTACCACACATGTTTCAGTAGGGTCAATTTTTGGTATTGGTACAGTTACAAAAAAAGCAGACTTAAAAGTAATTTACAAAATTTTATTATCGTGGCTGTTAACGCTTCCGCTTGCAGCTTTGTTGAGTGGAGTTTGTTATTGGACTTTAAGTAATTATTTTTGATAATGAAGTTGTCTTTTATATCCTTTTTATTACTGATAACTTTAGTTTTTAATGTTAAAGCCCAAAGCCCTTGGACAAAAGAAAAAGGCAAAGCCTATATTCAGTTAGGAGCTTCAGGCATTTTTTTTAATAAAGCCCGAATAAATGGAGATAAAGTAACTTTAGGGGAAGATTTTTCTGACATCACAATTCAAGCTTACACGGAGTATGGCATTACCAATAAGTTAGAAGCTCAAGCTGTTTTGCCTTATAAGTTTTTGTATTCCAAAAACAAGGCATCTTCTGCTACCAACAATTACAACAATTTAGGAAACATCACGTTGGGGTTAAAATATTTACTTTCAAATAAAAAATGGAAACTAAGTGCAGGAGTTCAATATTCTCCTAAAACAAGCTCTTACGATAACAATTCAGGCTTTAGCACAGGATTTAATGCTCATACTGTTTTACCTTATATTACTATTGGTTCGAGTAAAGGAAAGTGGTATTATTTTGGAAATATCGGTTATGGTTATCTCAATAATAATTATTCTGATTATTTACGTTTGGTGCTTGAAGCAGGGTATAAATTCTCGGAAAAAGGGCACGTAATTTTTGCTGTTGATACCAGAAACATCATCAATAAAGAAGCTGCTTTTTTATCGGATAATAAGCAATCCATCTTTTACCTCGACCAACAAAATTATTATGGCGTTGGGTTAAAAGTAAATTATGAGTTTAAAAAGGATAAATTTGGCATCAATTCTTCTGTTTTTGGAGGAATAGATAACGACAATGTTGCTTTAGCTCCATCTTTTAATTTTGGGGTTTATGTTAAACTGTAGCAAATGAACAACTACATCGAAATAATTACCAATTCGTACTCAGGTTATTGGAATTACCTGAAAAACGAAATCATGCTCAAAAATTCGTGGGACAATTTCTTCTACGGGTTAATCATCATTTCTGTTATAGTTTTTGTATTAGAATTAACTTTCCCTTGGCGAAAAAATCAACCCGTTATTCGTAAAGATTTTTGGCTCGATACTTTTTACATGTTTTTCAATTTCTTTTTACTGAATTTAATTGTTTTTATCGCTCTTTCTAATCTAGCCGAACAACTTTTTAACGACTTTTTAAGTCTTTTCGGGTTAACCGTAAACAGCTTTCAACTCATAGATATTGATGCGTTACCTAAAATAATTGGACTGCTTATTTTCTTTGTAGTTAGCGATTTTGTGCAATGGAACACTCACCGTTTACTGCATAAATTTAATTTTTTATGGAATTTTCATAAAGTGCATCATTCGGTAAAACAAATGGGGTTTGCTGCCCACCTTCGCTACCACTGGATGGAACCTGTTTTGTATAAATCGTTGTTGTACATTCCCATTGCTTTAATTGGTGGGTTTGACGCTCAAGATGTTGCCATTGTTCATTTTTTTGCCATTACCATTGGTCATCTTAATCATGCCAATATTGGTTGGGATTATGGAATTTTTAAATACATTTTAAACAACCCTAAAATGCATATATGGCATCACGCCAAGCAACTTCCAGAAAACTTTAAAACCGGAGTAAATTATGGTATTTCTTTAAGTATTTGGGATTATCTTTTTAAAACCAATTACATTCCTCATAACGGAAAGGATATCGAACTCGGTTTTGAAAATGACGAGCAATTTCCTGCCGATTTTATCCAGCAGGAACTTTATCCGTTAAAAAAATGTTAAAAGGTACTTGTTGTACTTTAAATCCTTATTTTTGTGCAACATGCAAAAAGTAAAAGCCATATTGTTGCTGTTTATTTTTGGGTTAACACTAGCCCCTTGGCAATTGGTTTGCTCTACTCACCCTTTGGGTCACGACCACCACGAACATGATAAACCAAGCCCTTGCGAAATTCACAAACAATATGCTAATGTAGATGGGCAACACATTTTACCTCCAATGGAATGTAAACATTCTTCGCTAATTGCTCAAGATTACGAACCACAACAAACAAACAAGTTAAAAACTCCTGTTGTTCAGTTAGCTATTTTTGCTGCCGTTGTTTTTGAAATTATTTCTATTGAAACACTAAAAAACAATCTTCCGGTTCCTCCCGAACCCGATAAACATCTAAAAGTTCTCATTTCCGACTCTCCGCTGCGAGGCTCTCCTTTGGTTTAATTTTTTTCAATTGGCAATAACCAAATTTGTTGGTTGCTGCAATAGGTTTTTACCTATGCTGTAAAAAAATGTGACTATTCAGTCGCAATTCTTTATGCCACAGATTACACTAATTTTCACAGATTAATAAACGCTAAAGCGTTTAATTTTAGAAAATTTAGTTACTACACAGTAGCATCAATACCTTATTAAAAATAAAAGGTACATTGATAAATCTGTGAAAAAAATCTGTGAAAATTAGCGTAATCTGTGGCGAAGAAAATAAAAATTAAACCAAAAA
The DNA here is from genome assembly GCA_019429185.1 of Vicingaceae bacterium. Classification (GTDB taxonomy): domain Bacteria; phylum Bacteroidota; class Bacteroidia; order Flavobacteriales_E; family Vicingaceae; genus BRH-c54. The sequence continues at coordinate 37,106 of JAHYJH010000009.1, read as the reverse complement.
AAATCATGATAAAATTATCATTCAAAAACCCCTATTTAATACTGGTATTTTCCATTATTGTAGCGGTAATTGCGGGTGTGCTTATTCCACGAATGCCTGTGGATATTCTTCCACAATTTAAAAAATCAGCCATGCAGGTTATTACGCTTTATCCCGGAATGCCTGCTGAAGTTGTAGAAAAAGACATTACCAGCCGTATGGAACGGTGGACAGGTCAATCGCCTGGAATAGAAAAACAACTTTCTAAAAGCATTATGGGCGTGAGTATTGTTACCAATTTTTACGGTGAAGATATTGACCCTGCCGAAGCTATGGCAAACACTTCATCGTATGCGGTAAGCGATATGTATTATCAGCCACCCGGTACTATGCCCCCGATGATACAGCCATTCGACCCAACAGCTTCCAAACCATTAATGTTACTTACGGTGAGTAGCGATATAAAAAGTGGAAAAGAATTATACGATGTGGCATACTTAAACTTACGTCAGATGTTGAGCGGTGTGGAAGGCATTGTTGCTCCTGCGGCTTATGGTGGCTCATTGCGTATGATTTATGTTTATGTTGATCCACTAAAAATGGAAGCGTTGGGCATTTCTCAAACCGAAGTTTCTGATGCTATTCAAAAAAATACCACTATGATTCCTTCGGGTATTGCCGAAATTGGAACAATAAGTTATGGTGTAGATGCCAAAGGGTTGATTATTGATGTAAAAGATTTTGACGATATTGTAATTACCCATAAAAACGGCAAACCTATTTTTATTAAAGACATTGGACAAACCAAAGATGCCAGTGCCATCCAAACCAACATTGCCCGAGTTGACGGCAAAGAACAAGTTTACCTGCCTATTTTTAAACGACCAGGAGCAAATACCATTGCAGCAGTTGAAGCGGTAAAAAAAGCCTTGCCGGGATTAAAAGAACGAATGCCCGATGATGTGAAATTGAATGTAATTTTCGATCAGTCATCGTATGTAAAAAACTCCATAGCTGGACTTGAAAAAGCCGGTTTTGGTGGACTTATCTTAGTGGTTATCATCTTGATTTTGTTTTTAGGAAACTTTAAATCGGCATTGATTGTAGCGATAAGTTTACCACTTTCGGTATTGTTTGCCTTTATTGTACTTTCCGTTTCTGGACAAGCCATCAACAGTATTACATTAGGTGGATTGGCTTTGGTATTAGGGCTTTTGGTAGATAATTCCATTGTGGTATTGGAAAATATCGACAAGCATTTAAAAATGGGTAAAAATTCTTTTGTTGCCGCTATGGATGCAGCCTTAGAAGTTGCAAATCCCGTATTGGCTTCTACTTTAGTAATTATTGTGGTGTTTTTCCCCGTGTTGTTTCTAACAGGAATAACCAAATTTCTTTTCTCGCCTTTAGCGATAACAGTAGCCGGAGCAATGGTAGGTTCTTACATTTTTGCTTTAACGCTTATTCCGTTAATGGCAGCTTTTTTCTTTAGAAATCAATTGCCAAAATCGGAAGAAAAACCCAAGAAAAACTTTTTAGGAAAGTTTCAACGAATTATTGATGGATTGGGTGTGAAATATCAAAATAGCCTAACGAATGTATTAAAATTTAGAATCCCCATTTTAGGATTTACCTTAGTTCTTTTTGTGATTTCATTGTTTCTATTGAAAAATACAGGCTATGAATTATTTCCGCAATCGGATGTGGGACAAATGGAAATTATGGTACGGTTGGAATCGGGAAGCACTCTGCAAAAAACCAATGCTACTGTTGCCGAAATGGAGCAAGTTATCAGAAAAGAAACTGGTAATGATTTAGAACAAGTGATTGGAAATATTGGAGTGTTTTATGATTTACCTGCTGCTTATACGCCAAATTCGGGAACGCAAGATGCTTTTATTGGTGTGCAGCTAAAAGAAACGCACCAAACCAGCACGTTTGATTACGCCTCTCGATTACGAAAAATCTTTCACGAAAAATTTCCGGGAGTTGAAGTAAGTTTTAACACCGGTGGAATGATTACCGCTGCATTGAACGAAGGAAAACCTGCTCCAATCGATGTTCAAATTAAAGGTAACGATTTGAAAGTGCTGAGAGGTTTGGCTGAACAAATTAGAGATACGGTTGCCACACTTTCGGCTACCCGAGATGTACGGGTGTTGCAGCGAATCGACCAACCTGCCAAAAACATTGATATTGATAGAATTAAAGCAGCAGAATTAGGCGTTGAGCCAGTTGATGCTATTAAAAATATGGTTTCTACCTTAAATTCATCGGTAACTTTTAACAAAGCTTTTTGGATTGACGAACGCAATGGAAATCACTATTACGTTGGGGTAACTTATCCCGAAAGTCAAATCAACAATCAATTTGTTTTAGACAACGTAGGTGTTGGAAGCAGTTTGCAGGAAAAAACCATTCCTTTCCGAAATTTTGCCAAAATAACAGACGGTTCAAATCCTGTGGAAATCAATCACCATAAATTGACCAGAGAATTTAATGTGTATGCAAATGTGGAAGGCGAGGATATCGGAAGTGTTTCTGATGAAATTCAGGAAATCATCGACAACATGGAACTTCCTGCCGGTTATGAAGTTAATTTTCAGGGCGAAGTTGCCATTATTAAAGAATCGTTTGGAGGTTTAGGACTGGGATTAGCATTGGCAGTAATGTTAGCTTTTTTAATCATTACACCTCTTTTTAGGTCGTTCAGAAAACCGCTTATTATCATTTTAACCTTTCCTTTCGGGATTATTGGGGTTGCTTTTTTAATGATGGCTACCGATACGTATATGAGTATTCAAGCCATTATGGGAATTATTATGATGGTTGGAATTTCGGTTTCTTACGGTAATATTTTGGTGGACAGAATCAATGCCTTAATCACAGCAGGAAAATCGAAAAAAGATGCCATTATTGAAGGTGCTGCTGACCGTTTCCGACCTGTTTTAATGACAGCTTCTACCACCATTTTAGGTTTGCTGCCAACAGCAATAGCAACCAATCCAGGTTCGGAAGCCAACGTACCATTAGCCATTGTAGTTATTGGCGGAACGTTTATGGCAATGTTTATTACGCTTTACATTATCCCAATATTTTATTCACTCATCGCAAAAACAACCAACAAGGGGTCATGACTCTTTTAACAAGGGGATTAATCCCCATGCAAAAAAACAACAAGGGGTCATGACCCCTTGTCAAAAAAATAAAAATTATGAAAAATAGAATCCATATAAAATTACTGGTAGTTGGTACTGTACTACTTAGTTTCTTTTCTGCTTGTAATCCTTCAGAAAAAGAAGAAAACAGTTCCTCTGCCACTTCAGATAAAATACAAAAGGTAGAAGTGGTAACACCAAAACAACGGTCGTTTACCGCAGAAATATTAATAACCGGAACAGCCCAACCCAATCAAATGGTTACCATTTATGCGATGGAAAGCGGTGTGTTGAGTCAAATTAAAAAAGAAATTGGCGACAAAGTTCAAAAAGGTGAAACTATAGCTGTATTGGAAAATCCTGAATTGGTTCAGCAGCAAATCAAACTGAAAGCAGAGTTGCAAGCCAAAGAATCGGTTTATAATCGGTTAAAATCCGTTTACGAAAAAACACCGGCCTTAACCAATATACAACAAGTAGAAAATGCCGAAGCAGAATACCTTTCGGCAAAAGCCAATTTAGATGCGGTAAACAGCAGACTATCATTTTTAAATGTAAAAGCTCCCTTTTTGGGAATGATTACCAAGCGTTTTGTGGATAACGGAAGTCTTTTACAAAGTGGTTTGAACCAAAAAAATCCGCAACCTGTTGTTGAAATTCAGGAAACCAACCACATTCGTTTGACTATTCCTGTTCCAGAAACCGATGCCGTTGCGTTGAAACAAGGCATGGAAGTACAAGTTACTTTTCCTGAATTATCGGGAAAAACATACGCTGCAAAAATTAGTCGGACTTCTAACGCATTAGACCCACAATCGAAAACCATGCAAGTAGAAATTGATATAGCCAACGAAGACGCAACTATTTTAACGGGAATGTACGCCAAAGTAATGATGAAAATAAACAGTCGTCAAAATATTTTATCCTTGCCTATCATTTCAAAAATGAGTTTTAAAAATGAAGATTTTGTGTTGGTGGTAGAAAATAAAATAGTAAAAAGATTGCCTATAAAAATTGGGCTTTCTGATAAAGATTATTTTGAGATACTCAATGCAGAAATTACCGAAAACACACAAGTAATTGTGCAAGGAAAAGGCTTGGTAAATGACGGACAAATTGTTGAACCTGTTTTTAACAAGGGGTCATGACCCCTTTCCAAAAAACATACAAGAGAGCATACTTTCTTGTCAAAAAAATAAAAATTATGAAAAAAAATGATATAATAAAAACGGTTGTGTGTTTGGTGTTTGTTGCCAATTTCCAATGGAGTAACGCCCAAGAAATCCTTCCTTTAACTTTAGAAAAAGTATTGGAATTGGGCGGAGCAGATAACTTAACCATCAAAGAGTATAAAGAACGACAAGAACTATCATTGGCAGAATTGACAAAATCCAAAGAATGGTGGTTGCCTGAAATTTATGCGGGAGTACAAACCCATCAACTTTGGGGTGCAGCAATGAATGCAGACGGTCGTTTCTTTTTAGATGTGAATCGCCAAAACCTTTGGGGCGGATTAGGACTAAATGCCAATTGGGATTTTGCAGATGGCATTTACAGTGCAAAATCTGCCAACCTGAGAAATCAGGCAAGCCAATATTTGACACAAGCGGAACGTAATCAGCAATTACTAAAAATGATTGATGCGTATTACAATTTAATGACTGCTCAACTCAATTACAATGCGTATCAAAATTTGGTTACTCAATCGGATAGCATTGTGCAGCAAATCCAAATTCAGGTAGAAGGTGGGTTGTTGTATGAATCGGAATTGTTGTTGGCAAAGAGTAATAAAAACCATTTGCAAGTAGAAATGCTCAATGCCAAAAAGGATTATAATAACGCTTCGGCAACTTTGAAAAAACTGCTCAACATTGAACAAAATGTAAAGTTGGCAAGCACTGATGAATCTTTGTTACCGTTGGATTTTATAACAGAGTTGGAAGCGGTGGAAGATTCCGCTTATTTAAATCGACCTGAAATAAAAGCCAATGAACTACAATTTCGGGCGTTGGAGATGGAACGAAAAAAGTACACCACAGGCTTACTAATTCCTGAATTGAATATTGGAACTTACGGTTCTTATTTCGGACGAATCAACGGAAATGTCTCACCAATGTTCCCGGCTCAATATCCTGAAACGCAACAACTTTATCCAACACAGGCGTTAAATGTTTCGCTGATGTGGAAAATCCCATTGGGAGCATTGACCTATCAAGGAGATAAAAAGACCTTTGACAGTAAAATGCGACTGAATGATATTGAAGCAGAACAATTCAAAGTTCAGATTAACGAAGAAATTGCCAATGCTACTTCTGATTTGCAATTAGGAAAAGAACAAATTGAAACCGCTAAAGAAGGCTTGGATTTTACCACAGAAGCGTTGAACCAAAGCATTGAAAGACAAAAAATAGGCACAGCCAAACCCTTTGAAGTCTTTCAGGCACAACAGTTTTTTCTACAAGCCCAATTGGATTATTTGAAAGCGGTTAGTGCTTATAATAAAGCCCAGTATGCTTTTAAAGTGGCGAAAGGAGAAAGGTTGTAATAAATTTATTACACTTTGAAAATTATGCATTAAGCTTCAAAAGTATTTTATATATTTACAGTATTAATTTTTAACATACTTGTTATGAATAATACAGTAGTCGGACTTTTTTTTACGCGATGCTTATTGGGGCTGATTTTTTTAATGCAAGGCTATGGCAAAGTGTTTACTTATGGTGTAAACAACGTATATGAACAATTTTTTATTTCTTACACAGAAACTTTCCCCATATTTTTAGTGCAATTTACAGCATATTTTACTTCTTATACAGAACTTATTGGAGGCCTATTTTTAGTGCTTGGCTTATTTAGAAACTATACTTACCATGGATTGGCGTTGGTAATCTTAATAGTTAGTTTTGGGCGTGGATTGGCACAACCTATTTGGGATTTACAACATATATTTTTTCGTTCAGCACTTCTAATTATATTATTTCTGACGCCTCAAGAAAATGATAAATGGGCACTCGACTATATAATTACTAAGCGTAAACATTAAGGTGGATGCTATAAATTAATACTTACCTATCATGAGATTATTCTATTTATTAACTTTCTTAATTTTTTTGTTTTCTACAAATCTTTCTGCACAAAAGATGAATAATGCTAAACTTGAAAAAATATTAAAGCAAAACTCCGATAGTTTAAACGGTAACCTCAGATATTGGCAATTTAAACACGAGCAGATTTGGATGCTTACTGTTACAGATGAAAAAAACAATCGTATGCGTATCATTACACCTGTTGTAAAAGTTGATGAATTAGATAAAGATATCCTTTTACAAACACTTGAAGCCAATTTTCATACGGCATTAGATGTCAAATATGCTATTTCTGATGGTATTTTATGGTCAGTTTTTTTACATCCATTAAAAGAATTGACTGAAGATCAAGTTAAAAGTGCTATTAAGCAATTGTATTATTCCTCCCTAACTTTTGGAACCACCTTCAGTGGTGGCGAATTGGTTTTTCCTGCTAAATAAATTTATATTTAAGTATTTGCTTAAATAATAAAAAATAGTTGTATCTTTGCTGCGTTATTAAACTCAAAAAAGAATACTATGGAAAAAAATCAGTCGTGTTCAAGAATATTTGCCGATGAAAAGCAAATCAACAATTGTAAAATAAAGTTGCAAACCAACGCTAATGCCTTTGAGCAATTAAGCAGTCTGTTGGCTCTTGCTGGAAATGAAGTTCGATTGAAAATTTTGTTTTTGTTAGAAGAAGAACATGAACTTTGTCCTTGCGATATTGCTGACATCTTAGAAATGAGTATTCCTGCTATTTCGCAACACCTTCGTAAATTGAAAGATGGAAACGTATTGCAGACTAGACGCTCGGGGCAAACCATTTATTATTCGCTTAAAGCAGAAAACTTAACATTATTACAACCTCTTTTTCAACATATTATTAATGAAAAAACCAAACTATCCATGTTATGATTTCATCAGATTTAACCCAAAACACCAAAACAGCTATCAAAACAGCCATAGGGCAATTGAATTATGTTTTAAGTAAAGTAGATGACGAGCAACAAACAGAAAATGTATTGCTCCAGTTAAAAGCCGTGCAAGCCATCTTGACCAAAACAACTTTTGAATTATTGGACGATACCTATCGCAAAGCATTGGCAGAAAAAATATCATCTGCTTACCAAAACTGCCCGGGAAATTGTGGAAATGAAGAAATTATTGAACGATTACGAAAATTATTTCCCGACTTTGCACTAGAAGAAGTGCCTGAAAAACTGAAAGAAGCACAGGAAATAGAAAATCAATTAAAAAAATATTTAGAAAATAACTTGGACTCCCCCCACCCTCTTGATTGAACTTTGGGGTATTGTTTAACCATTAAAAAAAAGAATCATTATGAAAAACAAAATGATGGCAGTGGCAGCAGCAGGAATGTTAACTATTGCAGGATTTGCTTACGGATTTACATTTTCCAATAGCTGTCCGTTAGAAGGAACATCGGAGTGTCCTAAAATAGATTGCCCGTTGGCAGGTACACCCAATTGTCCTTACGACAAATCAACAACAGCAGTATTGCCTTGTTGCAAAAAGTAACCAAAATGGGAGGAATTAAAATTCCTCCCATTTAAAAAAATTAAAATCGTAAATCCAAAATCATAAATACTATGGAAACAAATAATAAAAAACCACAAAAAGGAGCAGTAGCCACAGGGATTTTAGCTGCCTTAGCTGCCTCATCGTGCTGTATTCCACCTGTAATTGCTGCTATAGCAGGAGTTGGTGGAGCTGCTGGGACGTTATCTTGGATGGAACCTCTCCGTCCTTATTTAATCGGGTTAGCCGTAATTGCCATTGGATACGCTTGGTACAGTCATTTAAAACCTAAAAAAGAGGATGATTGCGGTTGCGAAATCGAAAAACCAAAATTTTACCAAACCAAAGGCTTTTTAGTTGGAATAACTTTGTTCGCTACTTTATCCATTACCTTTCCTTATTATTCAGGTATATTTTATCCGGATAGTAAACAGGAAGTAATTATTTCTGATAACAGTAGCATTCAAAAAATTAATGTCAGTATAGATGGTATGACTTGCGATGCGTGTCAACATCATGTAAATAGTGCTGTAAATGCTTTGCCTGGAATAGTGGCTGTAAATTCCTCTTACGAAAAAGGAAATGCCGAAGTGGAGTTTGACAATACACAAACTACGGTTGTGGAAATAGAAAAAGCCATCAACTCAACAGGGTATAAAGTTACTGACACCGAAAACATCACTCCTGCACACGGAGAAGAAGGACACGTTTGTGGTCCGAACGGTTGCGGAAATTAATTCAACAAGGGGTCTGACCCCTTGTCAAAAACAAAAACTATGAAAAAAATAATGTTTATCACAAGTGCCGCTTTATTTATGTATTTAACTGCTCAAATATGTGGCTGTGGAAGTTGCGAAGCCAAAGCAAATTCCATCGAAAACTCAACGGTAGTCGAAAAAACTAAAACCGTAAAGTTAAAAATAACAGGAATGACCTGTGCAGGATGTTCCAGTCATGTAACACAAACTTTACAGGGTGTAAAAGGTGTTTCTAAAGTAGAGTTGGAATATCCGGGTGATGTTGCAACCATAGAATATGACGCAGCTACCACCAAAACGGAAGATTTAATTGCTGCAGTTGAAAAAATTAATTATAAAGCGGAAATTATTGAAGCAAAAAAATAAAACTAAAAAATTATGCTAAAAAATATCTTTGGAAAAAGTGAGGAACAACCTCAGCAAACAAAAACCATTACATTAGAAATTGAAGGAATGACTTGTAGTGGTTGCTCCTCTCACATCGAAAAAGAATTAAAAACTAAAAAAGGAATAATTAGTTGTTCTGTTAATCATGAAACAGGTAAAGGAGAATTTACCTTTGATAAAAACAAATTAACCGAACCAGCAATTATTGAAGCAGTAAATAATGTTGGAAATTACAAAGTAAAAGAAGCCGATTGTTGTGCTACAAAAACGACCAACGAAGCACCTGTTCAATCAGAAGGAAAAGGGAAAAATGATTATGATTTAATCATTATCGGTGGAGGATCGGCAGCTTTTTCTGCAGCCATAAAAGCCGAAAGTTTGGGATTAACCACCTTAATGGTAAACGGTGGTTTAGATTTTGGTGGAACTTGTGTTAATGTAGGTTGTGTGCCTTCTAAAAACCTGATACGTGCAGGCGAAACTGCTTATCACGCCACACATTCCAATTTTACAGGCATCAAGCCTAAAGGTGTTGACATTGATTTTGCTCAAATCATCAAAGACAAGAAAAAATTAGTGGCTATACTTCAAGAAAAAAAGTATATGGATGTGGTAAGCGATTTTAAAAACCTCACGATGCTAAAAGGTTGGGCAACTTTCAAAGACCAAAATACTATTGAAATCTTTGAAGATAAGAATTCCAATTCACTAATTGGAGAAGGTCGATTGAAGGCAAATTCCTCCCCTTCGGGGAGGTTAGGAGGGGCTTTTTTAATTGCTACTGGAGCCACCACCAACATTCCAAACATTGAAGGATTAGACAAAATTGGTTATTTAACCAATGTTTCCCTTTTCGATTTAGAAGAAAAACCGGAAAGCTTAACCATAATGGGAGCTGGTTACATCGGTTTGGAAATAGCAATGGCATACAATCGTTTGGGGGTAAAAGTACGTATCATCGAATTTACCGACCGTGTATTACGTACACAAACACCCGACATCAGTGAGGCATTAGAAACACAAATGCGAAACGAAGGCATTGAAATTCTGCCCAACTTTCGTGCTGTAAAGTTTGAGAAACAAGGAAACGAAACCATTATTCATTGCAAATGCCCCGATGGTTCTTTCACCCAACTTATCGAAAAAGGATATGTAGTTATCGCCACCGGAACAACACCCAACACCAATAAATTAGGGATAGAAAATATAGGCTTAGAACTTACCAAAGCAGGTCATATTTTGGTAAACGAAAAAATGGAAACTAACCTATCCAATGTTTTTGCAGCAGGAGATGTTGCCAACACGCCACCTTTTGTTTATACCGCTGCGTTGGAAGGAAAAATTGCCATAGAAAATGCTTTTTCTGGAGCAAATAGAAAAACAGACTATAGCTCATTGCCTTGGGTAGTTTTTACCGACCCACAAATTGCGGGGGTTGGTTTAGACGAAAACGAAGCTGCCAACCAAAATATTCCTTTTGAAGTAAGTAAAATAGGATTGGACAATGTGCCAAGAGCTATCGCAGCTAACGACACCAGGGGTTTTATAAAATTAATCCGAAACACTGAAACCGACAAATTGATTGGAGCAAGAGTAGTCGCTCCGGAGGGTGGAGAATTGATACAACAATTAAGCATGGCTATAAAATTTGGTATTACCGTAACGGAACTAGCCGAGAGTTTATACCCTTATTTAACTTTAGGAGAAGGCATAAAATTAGCAGCGATAACATTCGGAAAAGATGTTTCAAAGTTAAGTTGTTGTGCGAGTTGAAAATAGGTTGAAATAAATTTGTGCACCCCCTCTTAGTTGGTGGTAACTTTGCTACATAAATTTTAATTTCAAACTATTGCTTTATGAAAAAATGTATTCTCGTACTAGTTGGTTTTATGCTTGGTATCGCTACCTTCTCACAAGGACCACCTATCTTCACGGATAGTCCTATATTGTTAGGATTAGATGGCAGAGGAGTCAGAACTTTTGGAAAATACATTTCAAAAGAAAATGCAAAAATTTATATGCACCCCTTAGCTATTCCATTCAATATTGGTAATAAAATTCAACTAGGTATCATGACAATGTTTGTCAATAAAAACCCGAATAAAATGCCTTCTCAATCAGGGATTGGAGATATTACCGCTTTCGCTAAATATCAACTTTATCAGAAAGATGGTAAGGGTAAAACCTTTCGTGTACTTGCTAAATACAATCAAGTATTTCCTACCGGAAAAACAGATGTTATGCCACCTATTGGCAATGATTCTTGGCAATCACAACTCGGATTGGTAAGTGGTTACGTAACCTTAAAGTATGGTATTTATGGCGAAGTTAATTATAACATTACTTCCAATGGATTGCCGGATAATTTTATGTATAATGCAGCGTTCGTATATCCATTGCTACCACAAAAATATCCGCCTAATCAAATTAACATCAATATTGGGTTAAATGGTAATTTTTTAAAGTTTATTTTTATTAACATTTCTAAGGAAGATATTTCCTTTGCTCACGAAAATAAACTACTTGCACTTTTGTTTGGAATGAAATCTCAATTAGGTATTGTGAGAGCCATTGAAAAATATCCAGATTATTTGCAAACAGATAATATTTTATTGACACAAAAAATACTTCTTGATTAAAAATATGACTATCCGTTTGTTTACCTATTATAGTTCCGATAGCTATCGGAATTGATTTTCTTCATTTACCCCATCCCTTTCCAATTCCCATAAAAATAGAAATTGTAAATTTCTATTTTTTGGGTAACTAAATCACATTCATTTTCCGATTCGCCTCAGGCAAAGTTATTTTGTTTGCTAATAAGACGAAAAACACAGACATAGCAACGCTATGGCGAGTATTTTCAACGCAATTAGAGAGCAAAAGAGCAAGGCTAAATGTATAGTTTATTTCATTACAGACCCTTAGTAAATATGGCTTGACTAAAGTTACTAAAACTGATGATACCTTGATTGTTGAAGTGGTGGACTAATGGCAAACATCTCTTTTTTAAAAAATTACATATTAAAATATGAAAACACACAGTTTAAAAAGCTGTGTTTTTTTTTGTTTATCCTATTTTTACATCCTAAATGATATCAGGTATAATATATCAACTTATATCCATGCTTTCTTTTGGAACAAGCAATGTCTTGTGGAAAAATCCGCAAAAACGGTTGCCTGTTTTCAAAATTATACTATTAAGAACCATTGTATCAGTAGTTTTATTTGGTATAATGGCTTTACTATTTTTTGAGCGAAAAGGCAATGTTTTTGATTGGACAATAGGTTTTGTGATTAGCTTTACCAGTTTTTTTGGTTTAGTTTTTTACAACCTATCTCTCAAAAACTCAAAAGTTAGTCATTCCGTAACCATTACAAGCATAAGTGCAGTTTTTGGAGTTTTAGTATCTGTATTTTTTTATGATGAACAACTGCACTTAAAACTTGTAGTAAGTTTGCTTTTTGTAACAGCCGGATTGTTTTTTCTCGAATCTAAAAAACCTTTAATTCAATGGTCGAAAGGAACGGTTTACGCTGTTTTAGCAGCATTTTTTTGGGGAACAACTTTTGCTTTATTCAAAATTCCTGTAGAAAAAATAGGAAGTTATAATTTTTCATTTGTTTTAGAAATTTCTGTTTTATTTGGTGCAACCATACTCTTCTTAAGCACTAAGGAAAATAAACCAACACATCTGCCAACTTTTTCTACTTACTTAACCGTAGGAGTAATTGGAGTTCTGGGATTTTTAGGTGTTTTGTTTTACAACATGGCAATAGTAAAAGTTCCTGTATCAATTCTTTCAGTAATGGGTACTTTTACTCCTGTAATATCAATTGTTATTTCTCATATTTTTTTGAAAGAAAAATTCACAAAAGCTCAGTATTTGGGGATGATTGTAACATTGATAGGCGTTATACTCGCACTATTTCCCTAAAATTCATTTGATTGCGATATAGTAAGAATAAATATGTTTCCAAAATATATCCTCAAAAAAAGCATGACAATAAAATAATTTTGTATCTTTTTATGGAAACAAACAAAAGATATGAATGAAAAAATTTGAAGTACTATTTTTGACTGAAGCAAGAGCGTTTTTGTTGAGTTTGGATAATAAAAGTAGGGACAAAATAATCTTCAATATTGATAAAGCAAAAATTAAAACAGACAACGAATTGTTTAAAAAGCTGAAAGGCGAAATTTGGGAATTTAGAACATTATTTAACAAAACGCACTTCAGAATCTTTGCTTTTTGAGACAAAGAAAACAAACAGGAAACATTAGTTTTAGCAACTCACGGAGTTATCAAAAAGACAGAAAAAACACCAGATAAAGAGATTGAAAAAGCCGAACAAATTAGATTGAAATATTTTGAACTTAAAAAAGAAAAAATAGCAACAAAAACTAAGAAACTTGAAATGTTTACGTTTGACCAAATAAAAGATGAATTTATTGGCAAAATCGGGACAGAGAAAAGGACGCAATATGAGCAAGAGTTGCAACTTGAGGTTTTAGGTAATATGATTAGAACTGTTCGTTTGGAGCGAAACTTAACGCAAGAACAATTAGGAAAATTAATTGGTGTTCAACGTGCTCAAATATCCAAATTAGAAAACAATACGACCAATGTAACTATGGAAACTATTTTGAAAGTTTTTGGAACACTAAAAGCAAAAGTGAATTTCAACGTGGAATTGATGAACAAACTCTAATTAGAGTTTGTCCATAATGTCCGATATCTTCGTTATTCTCGTTTTAAAAACCAGTCATTTACAAAAGTAAACTCCTGATTTTCAAAACTTCGAAAGCCTTGAATTTGAACTTTACAGTTCAGCCTCTTGACTTTATGAACAAACTCTAAATAATTTACTTGAGTTGCAAATATTTAGTTAACAATTGGTGCAACTATCTCCTTCTTCTTTAACGCCTAATTTGGCTACAATTTTATCCATTAAACACCATTTTGTTAACGATGATTGTAACAAATTTACTCCTACAAATGCGGTAAACCACAACCAGTTAATGTTTACATAAACTGCCAGTAACAAACTGATTAATATAAATGTTCCCGCTATTCCTCTTACTACTCTGTTGATCATAATTTTTAGTTTTATTGGTTATTATTAATTTTTGTTTTTAACCCTTAAAGGTTTTGTTTTTTGCGATGACCTTCAGTCATCGCTATTAAATTACGCTCCGTTGGAGCTTAGGGTCTGTAATGAAATAAAGCAAACAAAATAACTTCGCCTATTCTGTACACTTTATTTCATTACAGACCCTTAGCTAATTTCTAAATAAATTTTTCTATGGCAATCACCGCAGCTCTTATTGGGTTAATTCTTTCCGAATTAGCATTAAATACTTCTACTTTTTCTAGCAACTGATTTACTTTTTCTTCTTCGGAGAAAGAGAAAAACAATAAAGATTCATTTCCTCCTGGTTGGCTCGGAAACCAACTGTGAGCTGCAATTAGTGATGATATATTTTTATATCCGTCAATTTCTGAGCTGCTGAAAGCTTCAATTCCTGAGGCTTTAAAAAGCTTTAACACTTCTTGCTGATGTGCAGCTATGGCTGTTACTATTAATAGTTTCATTTTATTTAGTTTATAAGGTTAAAAGTTTATGAGTTTAACTCATCATCAGTATCAATTTTATTCTCTTCTGTTGGATGATTTTTACGTTCTATCATGTAATAAACCAATGGTACCACTAACAATGTAAGGACTGTTGAAGCTATTGTTCCTCCCATCAGTGAAATAGCTAATCCTTGGAAAATAGGGTCGAAAAGAATAACAAACGCTCCGATAACTACTGTTCCTGCAGTAAGCAAAATCGGGGTTGTTCTAATTGCTCCAGCTTCGATTACAGCTTGTTTTAATGGTATTCCTTCTTCTATTCGTAAGTTAACAAAGTCTATCAGCAGTACGGAGTTCCGCACCATTATTCCCGCTAAGGCTATCATACCAATAAAAGATGTTGCTGTAAAAAATGCTCCTAATATCCAATGTCCTACTACAATTCCGACTAATGACAACGGTATAGCTACCATCATTACTAGTGGGGCTTTAAAGTTTTGAAACCATCCTACAATTAGAATGTAGATAATGAAAATTACTCCCATAAACGCCATTCCCAAATCTCTAAATACTTCCAAGGTAATTTGCCATTCACCATCCCATTTCACAGTAAAATCATCTTCATTTTCGGGTTGGTTCATGTACAACTCATTCAACACATAGCCTTCTGGTAATGGAATTTGTTTTAATTTTTCGTCAATTCCCAAAATGGCATATACCGGACTTTCTAATGCTCCTGCCATATCGGCCAATACATAAACGACTCTTTTTTGATTTTTTCTAAAAATACTTTTAGGCTGAATTTCTTTATTTACTTTCACTAAATCTACCAACGGAAAGGTTTGCCCCATTTGATTAGCGATTTGAATTTGAAGAATATCACTTATCGTAGATTTTTCTTTCTCATCAAGGGTCAACACAATTCCTACCGCTTTAGTCGCATTTTCATCATACAACCTAGAAATTTCTCTTTCGCTCATTACTGTATTTAATGTATGTGTAATTTGCTGCGTAGGAATTCCATACAACATGGCTTTTTCTTTATCTACTTCAAAACTAAATTTAGTTTGATCATCTTCCACCATCCAATCTATATCTACCACATCTTGTGTATTGTTTAAGATGTTCATCACTTCACTAGCCACTTCAATTTGTTGATCGTATGCTGGCCCATAAATTTCGGCTACAATGGTAGAAAGCACTGGAGGTCCTGGTGGTACTTCCACCAATTTAACATTGGCTCCATATTTTTTAGCTATTTGCTGAATATCTGGTCTAAGTAGTTTAGCAATATCATGACTTTGCTCACTTCTTTCGGTTTTATCTGTTAAGTTTACTTGAATATCGGCATTATTACTTCCTCCACGTAAATCGTAATGTCTTACCAATCCGTTAAAGGTAATAGGAGCTGAAGTTCCCACATAACCTTGATAGTTCACTACCTCAGTTCTGGTAGCTAAATACTGCTCTATTTCTTGTGTTACTGCCAACGTTCTTTCTAAAGTTGTTCCTTCGGGCATATCAATCACCACCTGAAACTCATTTTTGTTATCGAAAGGCAACATTTTTACAGCTACCGATTTGGTAAAAAACATTGCTATAGAACCGAATAGTAAGAATACGGTTAATCCTAAAAACCAAAAACGTTTTGTTCTGTTTTCAATTAACGGACGCTCAAACCTATCATACAATTTGTAAATAAAGGTGTCTTCCATTCTTTTGGGAGCTTTCTCTTCTTCAGTTCCTGTTCTTTTTTCTTTTTCTCTTAAAAAAATAAAACCTAAATACGGTGTTATGGTTAATGCCACAAAAAGAGATAAAATCATGGCAATGGAAGCTCCAATTGGCATCGGACTCATATAAGGCCCCATTAAACCGCTAACAAAAGCCATTGGCAATACTGATGCAATTACCGTAAAAGTGGCTAAAATGGTAGGGTTACCTACTTCATTTATCGCATAAATAGCAGCCTGACCAAAAGGCAAACGTTTCATCTTAAAATGTCGGTGCATGTTTTCGGCAATAATGATAGAATCATCTACCACAATACCCGTTACAAATACTAATGCGAATAAGGTAATTCTGTTTAAAGTATAATCTAGTAAATAGTAACTCAATAAAGTAAGTGCAAAGGTAATTGGTACTGAAAGAAAAACTACCAAACCTCCTCTCCAACCCATTGCTAACATTACCACAATGGTTACAGCTAAAATAGCACCAATTAAGTGTAACAACAATTCTGATACTTTATGAGAAGCTGTTTCTCCGTAGTTTCTGGTAACTTCTACTTTTACCTCATCTGGAATTAAGGTTTTTTGTAAATGCTCTACTTTATCCAAAATCACATTGGAAATTTTCATGGCATCAGCACCTTTTCTTTTGGCAATAGAAATGGTTACTGCAGCATATTCCGATGGATGGGCTTCTTTTTTATCAGTTGCACTTCCATAACCAAAAGTTACATAAGTATTGGGAATTTCTGGCCCGTCTGCTATGGTAGCAATTTGTTTTAAATACACAGGAAAATTATTGTGCATACCAACTACCAACTGCTCTACATCCTGAACTGTTTTTAAGAAAGCTCCTGATGAAACCAAAAACTCCGTATCGTTTTTATTAAATTTCCCTGAAGACATTTGTTGATTAGCAACCTGAATTTGTTTAGTTACCGCCAAAAAATCCAATCCTAATTGAGCCATTTTATCTTTATCCAACACCACTCTTAATTGGCGATTTCTACCTCCTATTACTTTGGTAATAGAAACATCGTTTACTTTTTCAATTTCGTTGGTAAGCTCATTGGCTAATTGTTTCAATCTAAAATCATCATAATTTTCACTCCAAAGCGTTAATGCTAACATTGGCACATCGTCTATTGCCCTAGTTTTTATCAGCGGCATGGTTACTCCTTCAGGGAGTTTATCCATGTTTTTATTAATTTCGTTATACAGTTTTACAATAGATCGTTCTATATCTTCTCCAACAAAAAACTGTACGATAATCATTCCTTGTTCATTCATGGAAGTAGAATAAACATACTCTACACCTTTTATGTTAGAAATGATTTTTTCGAGTGGTTGAGCCACTCTCGATTCTACTTCTTTTGGAGATGCTCCGGGATATCCCACAAAGATATCTGCCATAGGCACATCAATTTGAGGTTCTTCCTCTCTTGGTATTAAAAACGAACTGTAAACGCCTATTACCATGAATACAATCATCAGCAAAACGGTAAGTTTCGATTGTATAAAAAGTTTGGCTATTTTGCCTGCTATTCCTTCTTTCATTGTCTTTGGTTTTTTTAACCCTTCAAGGTTTTTATTTGTTTATGTTGCTAAACCTTGAAGGTTTGTTTTTTTATTCGATGACTTCAGTCATCGCTATTAAATTTCGCTCCGTTGGAGCTTTGTTTTCTTAATAGATTATTTTACAGAAACTTTAGCTCCGTTAAATACTTTTCCTTGGTGAGATACAATGTATTTTTCATCATTGCTAATTCCAGATAGTACTTCTATATTTTCGCCCACTTGTCTGCCTAATCTTACCCAACGAAGCACTGCGGTATTTTGCTGACTAACTACGTACAAACCTTTTAAATCGCCTTTTTTGATGATGGCATTTTTATCTACCATTAAAGCACTCAACTGATTATCGTTATTAGTAGTAAGCTTTAGTGTGGCAAACATTCCAGAGTAAATTCCTTCTAAATTTTCTGCTAAGTTTACTCGTATTTGAAACTGTCCGCCTGTGTTGCTTGCCGATTTACTAATGGTTGCAATAGTGCCTTTTACTTCTTTGTTAATGGATTTAATGAATACTTTTACTTCGTTATCTGCTTTAATAGTTGCAATTTCCGATTCAGGAACATTAGCAATTACTTCAAAATGATTCGGATTTTCTAACGCAATAAGCGGTATTCCTGGATTTGCCATGTCGCCTTTTTTAATAAATTTATTGGTAATTACTCCGTCAAAAGGTGCTTTAAGGTTGGCGTAATCAAACTGAGCATCTATCTCATTTTTCATTTGCTGAGCAGCACTTAATTTCGATTTAGTCATTTCGTATTGCATGGTCATATCGTCCATTTCTTTTTGCGAAATACTTTTTTGCTCAAACAATGTTTTAAAACGGTTGTAATTGGTTTCTACATTTTTTAATGCTGCCGAAGCTTCACTAATATTGGCTTCTACTTGTGCTTTTTTAGCTCTTAAATCTTCGTTAGTGATGGAAAGCAATAATTGCCCTTTACTTACTTTATCCCCAATATTTACATGGATCTCATCTACAAATCCCATCTGACGAGTGCTTAATGTGGCATTATTTATCGCCTCTACTTTTCCGCTAATCATTAAACTATTACCCGTTTGTAATACAGGTGTTGCTACTTGAACCGACACGCTTTTTTCGGCAATGATTGTTTCTTCTTTTTCTGCACCACAACTGCTAATGAATGTGATGGATGCTAATGCTATAGATAAGGTATATATTCTTTTTTTCATTGTATGTTGGTTTTTGTTTTTGATTCTAATTTTTTTGGTTTTTTTAAACCTTCAAGGTTTTATTTGGTTATCTTACTAAACCTTGAAGGTTTGGTTTCCCGACTCACCCCCAAGTTATCTTGCGATAACTTCTCCCCTCTATTTAGAAGAAATCGAGCATTATAAATAGTCGTTATTTAGTTAAAAAATTGATATAAGCCTGCGTCAAATTATATTGAAAAATGCTTTGATAGTAAGCCAATTGTTTTTCAGCAAACTGCGTTTCTGCCATTAGCAAATCGGAAGTTTTTTCTAAGCCTTGGTTAAATCGGTTGGTTTTTATTCTCAATACCTCTTCGGCTTGCTCCATCGATTTTTTGGCTAATTCCATTTGGTTTTGTGCATCAATTAATGAACGATTCATTTGATTGATTTCTACCTGACTTTTTGCCAAATATTGTTCGTACTCCAATTTTGATTGCTGGTATTGAGCAGCATTTTTTTGCCATTTCCCTACATTTTTTCCACCTTGAAACAAATCCCATTTTAGTTGAGCTCCTACAAAATAACTGTTGGCATTGGTTCCAAAAACTTGGTCGTCAAATAATTCGTAATTTCCAAAAGCATTTAGTCTTGGGACAAAAGCCATTTTAGAAGCGTTACTCATTTTTTTATACGCATTGGTAGAAAGCTCCATGGCTTTAATATCCGAACGATTTTTAAGAGCATCAGCAGAAGTATTCGTTGGAGCTAACTCAAGGGTTGCCTCCAATTTATCGGTAGGCTCAATAATGTTATCGGAGCTGGTTCCCATTAAGTAATGAATAAAATCGGAGGTGTTTTTTACTGCACTTTTTGCCTGTGCCAGCTGGTTTTCAATTTCATTTACACGGATTTCAACTAATAACAAGTCACTTTCTTGAATAAGTTGCTGCTCATAAAAATTGCTCACCACTTTTTTGGTTTCTTGGGCGGTTGTTTTGGCTTTTTCCAACACTTTTACTGCTTCGTTAGCAATTTGCAGTTGCATGTAAGCTTTTTGTACTTCTATCAATAAAGCATCTTGTTTAAAAGTATTTTGCAATTCAATTGCCTCCATTTTGCTTTTAGCTGCCTGACGATAATATAAACCATCTACATTAATTAAAGGCTGTTCCACCTGAAAAGTAGTGGTGTAGTTTTCAATAGCATCAGGATTATTAAGGTTGTTGATGTCGAAATCTTGAGCCGTAAAATTGCCTTGATTTAATTTCGCACCAAAAGCATAAACAGGGTTATTGGTTTTAAATCCGGTATGCGAAATGCTTAAATTGGGCAACAACACCGAATTGGTTTGTCGGTATTCGGCACGAGCCTCAATAAATTGTTGTTGGGTAATTTTTAATTGATGGTTGTTTTCTATTACCTTGGCTTCAATTTCTTTTAAAGAAATTTTTTGCGTGCTTTGTGCTACCAATGTAGTACTTGCCAACAAACCAATTAAGGCAATCGCTATTAATTTTTTTCTTTTCATGTATCTAAGTAATTTTTTTGTTGGTGCAAAAGTACCCTACCCTTAACCCTAAAGTCAGCTACTTTTGTTACATAAGGAAAATTAGATGTGAAATGAGAAGGAATTGTTATATTTGGAGGGAGTTAAAATAACTATGGTGAAGAGTTTTTTATTGATATTTATTTTGATATCCAATTTTGTATTTGGACAAACTAATTGTTACTTAAAACTAGTAGATTCTTATTCATTGAACAATGTCCAACTGGACAATTCTATTAAAATAAGTAATGCCGATTTTTCTTTAGATACAATTAATGATATAGTTTTAATTGAAAAAATTAGGGGGAGTAATCTGGAAATTTTAATTGATAATTATAACTTATATACTGAAAAGATAAAATTTAAAAACTGTAAGGATGACACAGTAGTTAGACAATTAGTGCCAAATGATTCTATCATAAAAACTCGATTTAAAGAGATATGGGATACTAATAATGTTGTAACAGATACATTATTCTTTAATAATTTAAAAGAGTTAAAAATTCATATTTTTTCATACCTCAATTACTTAACTGAGATAAGTAAATACTGTGATAACGGTTTATGCGACTATTCAAACACTTATAAATACCAACTTGAGTTTGAAGTAAAAAATTCAGTCTATGTAATTAGTAAAATTGAAAAACAAGAACCAAGTGATTATAAATGTGATGAGCTTGAAAAATATTTAAACATATTCCCCAACATTTTCCCAAAATTTTTGTTGAAAGGAAAGAAAGAAAAAATTAGTATCTCTTTTACAATGAAGCTTTAATATTATATTTCACAATGAAAACATTATTAACTATACATCTAAATAGAAAATGAAAGCAACAGAATTTAATTCTTTAGTAAAAGGTTTAGCTAATGAGTATCTCAAACCAGCTGGATTTATTATGTCTAAAAATAACTGGTATTACAGTAATGATAGTTATAAATTGGCATTTTTTTCAGTAAGTAGCGGTCATCCAATGATGCAAATAAAAGCTTTTACATTAGGCTTTGTACATAATGGCATTCCAAATCTTGACAACAAAATAGTAGAAGTTGGAGATTCAAATCTTTGGTCATACCCTATTTTTATAGCACCTTCTCTCTTGAAAGAACATTTAACTTCAGGATTAAGTGATGATATATGGACATACAAACATAGGTTTGAAGATAATTATATGCAAGAGAAGTGTTTTAACTCGATATATTATGGAGGTGCAGACAAAAATACACTTGCAGACAAAAATGCTTCAAAAGAAGAAAAAGAGGAGTCCCTCAAGGACATGATGCAACTATATGGTATTGAGAATATTGAAGAAAAAAACGCAGTTGAAGAATTGACTCAAATCATTCAAAATGTTGCCAATTATACTATCAAATGGGGAAATTCAATGTCTTTAATTGAAGTTATCCATCAATTAGAAACTTATGGACAAAACCGTCCATTCGAACAAACTTGGATTGAGAATTATAAAATAGAAGCGAACAGAACTAACTCTTAATTCAAGTCCAATTCTTTTTATTTCAGCTAACTTTCTCTTTTGGAAATTAAAACCAAAACACCATTTTAAAACAAGGAACTAAAAAGTGTATCTTTGAATAAATTATAATTTCAAAATAAGATTTAAGATTTTAAAAAACTAACTCTTAATTCGAATCCAATTTTTCTTCCATCATTTTACGGAAGGCAGCTCTTTCTTTTTGGCGGTAAATTTTCACGTTTTCCATGGCTATAGCCACAAGTTCATCTCTTTTGTCGTAGTCAACAATTTTACCTGGTTTTTCAATGCGCATTTCTTTGGTTATGCCACATTCTTCTAAAATATCATCTAAAAACGATATTTTGTCTAATCCGTAATAAATTTTAATAAGTTCTTTTTGTTTGTTACTAATCAACAAATCCTGAATACGAATGTTTTTAATTTCTTGATAACCAAAGCCCAATATTGATTTCCTAGTTAGGGTTCTTAAATTAACACTATAACTTCCTTTTAATTTGTCGCTTAAATCCATGTTTTCTATTTTTTAATACACTCCGCTATTCATTAACTCTTCCCACGGCATGATTGATGAAAGAAATACTCCCCAAAAAGCTATATAAATTAATACTATTATTATAAAAAGTGCGGAGAGAGATAATCCTATTATTCCACAAATTTTACCTGCTTGCATATTTTTATATGAGCCTAAGGTGTAAATGTTAGGGTTTTGTTTGTATAACCGAGAAGATTTATTTGCAAATACAACAGAAAGAATCCCAAAAACTAGCCCTAATACGCCATAACAAAAACAAAAAACAATGGATAATATGCCGAATACAAGAATTAAAGTTGCATTGGGAACTTCTTGTTGTTGGGTTAAAGATGGACTTTCCATATTACAAAGATAGATAAAAGAGTTGGATTTGTTGAGGATTTAAAGTTTATTTTGAGAAAGCATAAAATAAATAATTGAAACCCCGATACTTAAACTAAGTACTACGTTTGTAATAGCAATCATAAAATTTCCTTGTTTTATCAATTCTACTGTTTCAAAACTAAATGTAGAAAAAGTGCTAAAACCCCCACAAAAACCTACAAGAATTACTAGTTTAACAAGTGTATTTTCTCCTATTTTTTCATTAAAATAAAGCACGGTTAATGCAAGAATCAGACAACTTAGTAAGTTCGAGATTAGCGTTCCTAAAGGGAAGTTAGTAGATATAAAATAGAGCGTTAATTTTGAAATACCATAACGACATAATGTTCCTAAACCTCCTGCTATAAATATGAATAAATATTGCATGGTTTTATATGTTGATTTGAAGTTTAAATTTCTGATTTAATTTTTGTAACCCTAAAAAAACGAACCAACCAATTAACATTCCTACTAAAGCTCCAACAAAAATATCACTAACATAATGCACACCAACATAAACTCTACTATAAGAAACTACAATTGCCCAACAAAGTAATCCTGTAAAAATAAAAGGGATGTGTTTTTTTAGAACTAAACCCATAAATAAAGCAAGAGCAAAGGTGTTTGCCGCATGAGAAGACACAAAACCGTATTTTCCACCACAACCATCCACAAGGTGAACTAAACCTGCAAGTTGTGGATTATGACAGGGTCGTAGGCGTTTAAAAACTTCTTTAAACAATTGAACTGACGCTTGGTCGCTCAACACAATTAAAAGTATAACGGCTATTAATATGTAAATCATTTTCCATTTTAGCTTGCTTGCACCAACAATAAAGAGAAGTAGATAAAAGGGATACCAAAATGTTTTGCTTGTTATGTAGCCAAAAACAACATCAAAAAATGGAGCATGTATTCCGTTTAAGAATAAAAATAATTGAACATCTATGTCGATTAGTTGTTGGATAAGATCTTTTGTTTAGAGTTTGTCCATAATGTTCGATTTCTTCGTTATTCTCGTTTTTTAAATCAGTCATTTACACAAGTAAACTCCTGAATTTAAAAAACTTCAAAACCTCGAACTCGAACATTCTGAACTAAACTCAGATTTCACAGGTAAACTTTATTTAGAATAGCAAATGTAATAAATTAGATTTATCTTATCATAGTTACTTTGCCTCTGTATTGGTATTGTTGATTTCCAGAAGAATTTATTTCTATAAAATAAACATAAACACCAATTTCTTGGAGATCTCCTTTGTTGTTAAAAGCTCCATTCCAACCTTCTTCAATGTTTTTTGTTTTAAACACTTCTTGCCCCCAGCGATTATAAATAATCATTTGGTAAGAATGTGGTTCTGCGAAAGTTACTACAGGTTTAAAAATTGGATTAAATGAACTTTCAGGAGCAAAAGCATTTGGGATATAAATTAATGGATCGTGGTCAACGCAGTCTTCATTGGAAGTACTTTTGGCGTCAGATAGATTTCCTACTCGAAGTGCAGGACCTTCAAGGGCAATAACTTTATAGCAAAATTCTCCATTTCCTTTTAAAACAGTTGAAACGTCATCAACATAAATAATAGTGTCTAAAAGAGCTGGCATAGATGCGATAGGCGTTGTTTCCCAAACACCACCATAAGCTCTATAAATTTCATATTCAGAAATTCCACCTAACCAACCTTCGTAAGGAGTCCAAACGAGTGTGTTTGTAAGCTCTATTTTGTCATTTATGGTGTACAAAAGAATTGTTTTGCCAATATTTGATGTTATTTTCACTTCATTACATAAATTAACCATTTCAACAATATAGGTATATGATTTAATTTTAGATTCTACATTAAAATCACTAAAAGAAACGAGTGGATTCATTCCTGATGTAGCATTTATACTTCCAATAGCGATAAATCCATCTGTTGGTTTTTCCATACGTTTAATGGTGTAGCTTTTTGCATCAGCAGCTGTATCTACATAAAATTGTATATCAACTTGGTTGTCGCTAACAACGGTTGCTCTATATAAATAAAGAAAATTTGGGTCTTTTAAGAAAAAATCGGCATTTAAGTTAATGGTGTTGGTTGAAGATGAAAATGGGCCAACACCATTATTTTCTATTGCTCTCACATAAAACCGATAATTTGAACCTTGCACAACTCCTGAAAATGTGAAACTGGTTGAACTTGTGGTTCCTGCAGAAATAAATGGAGCGGCATCTTGACTTACAAAAATTTCATACAACACGTTTGTTCCAGAAGTAAAATCATCATAGGCGTTCCATTTTAAATTTACAGAAGCAGCACAAATGTTTATGGTATTTTCCAAAAACATAGTGTTGTGATAATTATCTCCATTTGTGGAAGCATTTCCACACATATCTTTTACTCTTACACCATATTCTCTAGGACTTGAATCTGAGGTATTGTTTGCATCTCCAAAAGGTATTATAAAACACAAACCAGCTCCAAAAGGAACGGTTGCTATGGTAATATCAGCCAATGTAACAGGGTCGAACATAATAATATCATATTCTAAAATATCATCGGTTGTGCTTTGTTGCCAACAAATAATCACACTGCTATCAGGTAAAACGGAAACGGAATCAACAATTACGGTAGCAAGTGGAGGTGAGCCAGGGACACACTGAGCATTTACTTCTGTTAATGAAGTAAAAAAAAGAATGATGATGAAAAAATATTTTAACATAACAAATTCAGCTTACAAACGCAAAAACAATTAAGAAAGTATTAATTATTAATTTCATGATTAAATTTTAGCTCTCCTTTCTGGAGTTTATTATATCTGTTGGTAAGAATGGCTAGCAAACCGCTAAACGAATTAATGGCTTCTTTAGTTGCCTCTCCTATCTGTTCGT
The DNA here is from genome assembly GCA_019429185.1 of Vicingaceae bacterium. GTDB lineage: Bacteria > Bacteroidota > Bacteroidia > Flavobacteriales_E > Vicingaceae > BRH-c54. The sequence goes on along the minus strand of JAHYJH010000009.1, from coordinate 11,366 downwards.
TTTTCAATTTCAATACCAAAAAACCATACAATCCGATTAAACAAGCATGAATTTCATTTTTGGCTTCATTGTTTGCTTTTTCCATCAAACTTTTAATGTTAGCGGATGTTTTAATGTATTGATTTTGATAGTCTTTATCTTGAATTGTGGTTAGCAATGAATTGTGTAAGTTGTTAAGTTCTTCTATTCTTGTGTTAATATAATCGAGGTGTCCTTTTTCAGAAATGCCTTGTTTCATCATTTGCTCGATAATATTTTTATACCACAATTTCATTTCTGCTTTTAATTCATCAGAAACATTAAATTTAGTAATAATAGTATCATAAATTTGTTCTAAATCAAACGCATTGAAGCGAACTAAGTCTTCAATTTGCCACATATATAAAATATATTCGGCAATGTTGGTTTTTTCTTTTTCTTGGGCAATGAGCATAATTAGTGTTTGTCCATTTAGTTAAGAGGCTGAACTATAATGTTCGAGTTCGAGGTTTCGATGAACTGAAAATCAGGAGTGTACTTTCGTACATGACTGATTTGAAGATCGAGAAAAACGATGAACTGAGCGAAGCGAACTCACGAATACATCTAAAAAACAATATATTTATGAGTAAATTGGACATTATAGACAGACTCTAATTATGGTTGTGTAGGGTTTGGTTTTTTATCTTCTTGGTATTTTTTGTTTAATCCCTCAACAACTTCTGGTGTTATGTCAATGTTTTTATTAAAATCTAATACAAAATTTCTAGTTTGAGATTCACCAATAATAATATCATAATGCGTGTTTTTATTGTGAGTAACAATATAGTCTTTGATGGCTTTATAGAGTTGGTTGTTCAATTTTAACATTTCTTGTTCGTAATTTTGAGCGTATTGATCACGCATTTTATAAAGTTTTTCTTCCTCATCAGCCAATTCTTTTTGTTTTAATTCGCCTTCAAATTGAGTCATTGAAGGAGCTTTTTTTCTAAAATCTTCAATTTTTCGTTGAAATTCGGCTGATTTTGCTTTCAATTCTGAATCATACGATTTTTCTTTTTTCTCTAATTTGGTTTTTAATTCTTCGTATAAATCATATTTCAATTGTAAGGAATCAACATTAATGTAACCAATTTTAGAAATGTAGTTTGTATCTCTAAGTGATGCCTCATTATCAACTTTAACTATTTCTTTTTCAGTTGTTTCTGTAGTTTCAGGAAGTGTTGTTTTTGGAGAAGAGAATTGAAAGTAATATAAAACAGCAACAGCAATTAATAATACTACATTTAATGCGAGAGAAATATTTTTCATTATACGATTTTGTTGTTTAAAGCACAAAATTGAGCATTATTTTCGTAATCATAAATTTAATAAACACAAAACCTTGTTTGAAGATAAGTAGAAAATGTTAAAACAGGAGTTAGGTTAGGGCTTGTGTAATTCCATTCGCTTACTAACAAATTCGAAAGGTAAGTTAACCATGCAAGCAAAGTCTTCTCCAACTTCTTTCATATCGTCATCTTCAATAGAAAAATACCAAATAACCTTTATATTTGCACCATGTTCTTTAATGTCCTTAAGTTTATAAAGCAAAAAAAGAATACGTTTTGATGAAAATACATTAAAGTATTCTAAATCAAATATAAAGTTCATATTAGAAGATGAATCTAAAGGAATGTTTTCTAACCAATCTATAATGGGTTGGTAAAAATAATCTACTTCTGACACAACAGATTTTCCTTTAATTGAAAAAATATTATTCTCAACATCCAAAATAACTTCAGGAGAAACTTCTGTTGCAGCTCTATGTATTTTTTCTATTCCTTTCATTTAAAGTTCTAAAGTACTATTTTTTTTGTTTCTAATTGGTTTATTTTATACTTAACGCATGTTTTTATGGATGAAGATATGAATTTTTAAGATAAAAGAATTGTTAAAGGCTCTTCATTTCTCTAAATTTTATTGCTTGTCTTCTGGAAACTTCAATTTTCATTTTGTTTTTTAGCGTTAACATTAATCCTCCATTAAACCAATTTTCTACATTTTCTACCCAACTTAAATTTATAATGTGTTTTCTATTGGCTCGAAAAAAATAAGAATCACTAAGTTTTTCTCCTAAGTTATTTAATGATTTTAAAATGAGAGGTTTGTTATTGTCAAAATAAACCTTTACATAGTTTCCTTCAGATTCAAACAAAGGAACATTTTCCAGTTGAATGAACCAACACTTGTCATTATCCCTAACAAAAACACGATCTTCTAATCCTAGTTTTTCATTAGGTTGTAGCATCGTTTTGTTTTGAAGTTCTCGTCTTATTTTGAGAATTGCTTCTTCTAATTTGTTTGTTTGGATGGGTTTCAGAAGGTAACTTAATGCATTTACTTCAAATGCTTTAATGGCATATTCATCATAAGCAGTAATGAAAACAACCAATGGTGCTACGTATAATTCTTCTAACAGTTCAAACCCATTTTTTCCAGGCATTTGGATGTCTAAAAATAAAACATCTGGCTTAAGTTCATCAATTTTTTCTAATGCTAACGCTGCATTATCACATTCAGCAATAATTTCAATATCTGAATATTCCTTTAATAGTGAAGTTAATTCTTTTCTAGCCAGTCGTTCATCATCAATTATTATTGCTTTCATAACTCAAATTCATTTTTTTCAAAAATACTATTTTAGTTAAACGATTGTTGTTTTCTGTAATTTTAAATTTTTTACAGCAGACAAAAAAATTTATCTCAAAATAAAGTAATAAGTTTGCCCAAAAATTAAAACACTTCTCATTTTGAAAGTAATAGACCACATTAACAAAGCCAAAAAACCCCTTTTCTCCTTTGAACTTCTACCTCCTTTGAAAGGAAAAGGAATTCAATCTATTTATGATGGCATAGACCCATTGGTGGAATTTAATCCTTCTTTTATTAATGTTACTTACCACCGAGAGGAGTTTATTTATAAAAAAAGAGAGAAAGGTTATCTCGAAAAAATTGCTATAAAAAAACGCCCAGGCACTGTTGGTATTTGTGCGGCAATTGTAAATAAATACAAAGTAGATGCTGTTCCTCATATTATTTGTGGTGGGTTTACTAAAGAAGAAACCGAAAATGCATTGATTGATTTGGATTTTTTAGGTATTGATAATGTGTTGGCGTTGAGAGGAGACCCTATTAAAACGGAACCTGCTTTTATTCCTGAAAAAGAAGGACATGAACACGCTGTTGATTTGGTGAAACAAATTGTTGGGCTTAATAAAGGAATTTATATGGATGAAGATTTGCAAAATGCCATTCCAACTGATTTCAGTATTGGTGTTGCGGGTTACCCTGAAAAACATTTTGAGTCGCCAAACATGAAATCGGATATTAATTATTTAAAACAAAAAATAGATGCTGGAGCTGATTATATTATCACTCAATTGTTTTATGACACCAACAAATTCAAGAAGTTTGTTGAGTTGTGCCGAAAAAATGACATTCATGTGCCTATAATTCCTGGATTAAAACCAATATCAAATAAATCTCAATTAATTTCTTTATCTAAGTTTTTTCATATTGATTTGCCTGATGATTTGGTAGATGCAATTGAAAAATGCAAAAATGATGCTGCTGTTAAACAAGTCGGCATTGAATGGGCAATTCAACAATCAAAAGAATTAATTGAATTTGGAGTTCCTTGTATTCATTATTATACCATGGGAAAATCTGTAGCAGTAAGGGAAATAGCAAAAGCGATTTATTAGAATTCTAACTTTTAAGTACTTATAAATACTTCTAAGTACTCCTAAGTACTTTTCCTACTCCAACATTATTTTTTTAATGATTTGTTGTTTATCTGAACTTATTTTAACCAAGTAAATGCCTTTAGAGTATGCTGATAAGTTAAAACTCATTTGTTGATTTTGAATGGATTGAGAAAAAATAACTTGTCCCATTAAATTGATGATTTTAATAGTGCCTCCTACAAAATTGGTTAATTGAGCAACCACAATGTTATCACGTGTTGGATTGGGAGATATTTTCACAGCATTTTGGAGATTATTTTCTTCTATTCCAACTAATGAGGGGCAACTATACGCCCATTGTGAATTGTATAACTGAATATTATTCTCTTTTACACAAGTAACAAAATTCCCTCCAGATAAACCACCAACTAAAGGATAATGAAACCTAGGCAAACCTAATTCTTCGACATAATAAGAAGCAAAACCAAAAAAATCAGTATAATAAAATCTTTTTCTAACCTGATTATTGAGTAATACAAACGTATCTATACTATCAATTATGATTAACAATCCTTGTCCTGCATAGTTTGAATTTAGTGTATCTCCTACAACCAAATTAAAATCATATAACAAATCATCTACATTATTTGAAATATCATAAACGAAAACTTTTTTTGCAATGCTATCTTCCCGAATAAAGCCAGTTATTACCGAATAACTAGTATCTACAGCAAAAGGAGGACAATATGGCCCCGGATTTACCAAACTTATTATAGGATGTGATTTTATTATTTGATATTGATTTCCGGATATCACAGTATCTCCTTGCAAAAAACATTGCTGACCACTTGATACTCCACACATTTCTGACCCATTAAAAGCCATAACATCCCAAAATTTGTTTGGCTTAAGCATTGGATGATAAATTTGAGCTGTTAGCGTTAATGTTGTAATCAAAAAAACCAAAAGAAGAAGAGGTTTAAAACTTAATGAATGAAGAGGTTTAGTTTTTCTCATGTCATTATAATTTAAGTATTTTATAAATATGTTGAAAATCTTTGCTCTTAAGTAATACAATATAGATTCCATTTTTTAGGCTTAAAGGAATAGTAGGTTTTATTCTTTCACTAAGCAGAAGCCTCCCTTGAATATCGTAAATAAATATGTCTCCTTTAATATCAGGTAGATTCAATGTATTGTAAACAGTAGTTTGGAATTCATATTGATGAAAAATGTTAGCGTTTTCTTTAATACTTGTTATTATTTCCTCACAATCATTTACTAACTGATAACTTAATAAACTGTCGTTATAACATCGAAGAGAATCAATAAGTGGCGGAGATACACAGTCTGTTGGAAATAGGAAGTAGTTACTACCTACGCTTTCAATGAATTTTTCACCAAAACTCCATCCCATTTCTAGATTAGTAACATACTGTACTTTTTTTTGAAAACCGTTAATATTAATAAGTTTAACAGAATCTACTAAAAAAGGAATTAATGTATCTCCATTTCCACCACAATTAATATAAAATGGTTCTTTAACGAAGATAGTATCTCCTTGAATAGCATTAAAATCGTATAATAAATTAAATTTATTATATTGATATAAGTAAACTTTATTAGAATCAGAGTAAACAAATTCATAACCCATAAAAAAGGAGTTACTACTTGATTGGAAATGTGTTTGGCTTAATTTCTTTGCGTTTTTTCCTAAAATTATAGTGTCTTTAACAGATTCAATTAAAATGTAGTTTTGATTAAAAGGGGGAGATGTTTCGGTATAACTATAATGCCACGTTGCTCCAACAGGAGCAAAATCTTGCCCAAAACTAGTAACAGTAATGAGTAAAAAGATGAATATAAATAAAATATATCTAAACATATAGGCAAATATAGAACAACTAATTTTATAGAACAATTTTTTAGTTGATAAATAGCATTTTACGTATTTATACTGATGGAGTTACGTAAAAATAGGTAGGTTTTTTATAACTTATAAATACTCCTAAATACTCCTAAGTACTTTTTCACTCCACAGTAACCGATTTCGCTAAGTTTCTTGGCTGATCAACATTGCACCCTCTCATAACCGCTATGTGGTAAGAAAGCAATTGTAATGGAATAGAAGTTAATAAAGGACTAAATAAATCTTCTACTTCAGGAATTTCAATTACATAATCTGCAATAGCTTTAACATCTACATCGCCTTTGGTTACGATGGCTATGATTTTTCCGTTTCGGGCTTTCACTTCTTCAATGTTGGAAACAACTTTTTCGTAATTTCCTTTTTTTGTGGCAATTACTACTACGGGCATATTAGAATCTATTAGGGCAATAGGTCCATGTTTCATTTCGGCTGCAGGGTAGCCTTCTGCGTGAATGTAAGAAATTTCTTTCAGTTTCAATGCTCCTTCTAACGCTACAGGAAAATTATAGCCTCTACCCAAATATAAAAAATTGGTAGCATCTTTAAAAATGGATGAGATATGCTTTACTTGAATGTCGGAGGCAAGTAATTGTTCTACTTTTTCAGGTATTGAATTTAATTCAATTAATAAACTTCTGAATTTCGATTCAGATATTGTTCCTTTTTTATGTGCAATACTCAACGCCAATAAAGATAAAACCGTTACTTGAGAAGTAAATGCTTTGGTAGAAGCAACTCCAATTTCTGGTCCAGCATGTGTATATGAGCCAGCATGCGTTTCTCTTGAAATGGTTGAGCCAACAACATTGCAAATACCAATAATAGTAGCACCTTTTTCTTTTGCTAATTTTATGGCTGCGAGTGTATCTGCTGTTTCTCCCGATTGTGAAATGGCAATTACAACATCACTTTCTCTAATAATAGGATTTCGATATCTAAATTCTGAAGCGTATTCAACTTCAACAGGAATTCGGGTTAAATCTTCTAACAAATATTCTCCTACCAATCCAGCGTGCCATGAAGTCCCGCAAGCAACGATAATAATTCGTTCGGCATTTATTATTTTTTGTTCGTAATCTCTAATTCCTCCTAACGACACAATTCCTTTGTTTAAGTCTATCCTTCCCCGCATACTGTTTCGAATAGAAACAGGTTGTTCGTAAATTTCTTTTAACATAAAATGCTCATAACCACCTTTTTCAATAGCTTCTAGTTGCATTTCTAATTCTTGAATGTAGGGTGTTATGTGTTGGTTTTTTATGTTTTTTAATTCAATTTCTTTGCCTTTTGTTAAAATGGCTATTTGTTCATCTTCTAAATACACAACATTCCGGGTATATTCAATAATGGGTGTAGCATCTGAGGCAACGTAAAATTCATTATTTTCACCTATACCAATCACTAATGGACTACTTTTTTTTGCAGCAATTAATGTGTCAGGATTATTTTTGTCGATAATAACTATGGCGTAAGCTCCAACTACTTTGTTTAAAGCCATTCGCACAGCTTCGGTCAAGTCAACGTGGGTGTTTTGTTGTATGTCTTCAATTAAATGAATTAACACTTCGGTATCTGTTTCACTTTTAAAGAGATGCCCTCTAAGTTTGAGTCCTTCTTTTAGCGAAGCATAATTTTCTATAATTCCATTATGAATGATGGCTAAATTTTCTGAACCTGAATAATGTGGATGAGCATTTACATCATTGGGTAAGCCATGTGTTGCCCATCGTGTATGACCAATTCCAACGGTTCCAAGTGTATTTTGGGAGCTGGCTAAATTTTCTAATTCAATTACTTTTCCTTGTTTTTTATATAAATGAATCACTCCTTTTGCAATAAGAGCTACTCCAGAGCTGTCATAACCTCTATATTCTAATCGTTTTAATCCTTTTATTAAAATAGGATAGGCTTGTTTTTCTCCTATATATGCAACAATTCCACACATATTTTATAGTTTAGTATAAATAATTTTTAAGCTGAGTTTAGCGTTTGGATTATTTTGAGTTCCTAAAACAGAGCGATTTGCAGAAATAGATTGTCCTGTTGCCAATAAATACATTCCATTATTTTCAGATGAATTGTAAATCATACTATGTAAATGTCTAGGAATATTAAAGGTGTATGTTTTTTCAGTTTGTTCAAGAAATCCTCCAAAAAAATTAAGCCCTTCAAAAAAATCAGGAAGAAAAACAGAAGTACCATCATCATTAATCCCTACTAATGTTAGTGTAGGAACAGCAGCATAAACGGCATCGGAATTGTTTTCTAATTTAACTACTAATTTTGCTTGATTTATGGCAACATTTCCTTCGTTTAAAATAGATTTGATGTGCGGAATTTCAATTTTTGTTTTAACTCCAGCTAAGGTTTGAACGTAAGTAATTGCTGTATCGCCACCTCCTAATAATTGTGCTTCTACATCTGTTCCAGTATAATTATGATCGAAACGAGAATATTTAACACTTTCGGCATTCATTAAAAAACTATAACTCGAAGTGTCATTATAAAAAACAGTAAGTGTTGAGAGGGATGAATTAATATCGAAATACAATATATAGCCTTTACCAGGTGAAATTACACTGTTTTGAACGGAGTCTTTGGTGGTAATATAAAAGCCTTTAAAAAATTGCGTGAAATTGGTGTTGTTTGCTAAATTTGTTCCCCCAGATTCTGCTAAAATTTTATTTCCAAAAGCATTTCCTAAATTAATTCTAAGATGAGGAGCCTTGTTTGTGCTATCAAATAACACAAGTACATCATCTTTTATATTCGGTATGAAATTTAAAAATTTAATAGGTGTTGGGTCATATTCTAAATAGGTATTAGAATAATAGTTAGTTTTTTTATCCATTTGCGTAGTAATCTCAAACACATTAATTGACATAGGATAATATTTAGTGTTAATGTCAACAGGACCTTTAGGATAAGGTAGGTTATCGCCATATATCCCCTGATATTTCAAAGTTAGCACTACTGAATCTAAGGTAGCACCAGCACCAAAATCAACATTTAATCCATTGAGAGTAACTTGAGAATAGATGGAAGAGGAGGTTAGCCCAAAAATAGGGTCATTGTATAATCCTAAAAGATTATAAGCAGATAAATCTGTTCGGATAGAATCTTCACGAACTAAACTGGTTTTTATTGAAAAAGTATCAATGGCTACTACATTAGCATTTCCACTATCAAAAACAGGAATTAATTCGCCATCTTTTTTGCATGAATAAAAAAATAAAACACTTAAAAAAAAGAGTGCGAAAAGCAAATCTGCTTTTCGCATAAAAAATAATTTATTTAATTTCAATTGAATGTTATGGTTTATGAGTTTATATGGTTTAGTGCAAATTAATTTGTAAGTTGTATCTACTACTAATTACTAACACCTAATTACTATTTTATTCCACTAATGCTTCCACGTTTTCAAAAATCTCATCGTAAAAATCGGAATAAGCATTAACATAATTTTCTGGGTCTTGATAATCTAGTTTAGGTTTAGAAAATTCATCAAAATGTTTTTGTAAGTCTTTGTTGATTTCTTTACTGGCTTTTATTACTGCATCGGAGGCATTCATGGCAGCTTTATTTAGCCCAATAAAACAAGTATCGCAAAAATCTTTTGTTTTTTCTTCTTCCATTCCATCCATGTAGGCTTTTTTAACCAAATTTTTGTTTAGTTCACCTTTAAATTCATTATCATATAACGAATAAATAATTTTTGCATTTTCAAAAACAGGATCTTTACTGTAGGATGTTCTCACATAAAGAGGAATTAAACTGGTCATCCAACCATGGCAGTGAATAATATCGGGAACCCAACCTAATTTTTTAACAGTTTCCAACACGCCTCTTGCGAAGAAAATTGCTCTTTCATCATTGTCTTTAAAGAAATTTCCTGTTTTTTTATCGTGAAAAATAGCTTTTCGTTCAAAAAAATCTTCACTATCAATAAAATATACTTGTAAGCGTGCTTGTTGAATTGACCCAACTTTGATAATGAGGGGATGGTCGTTGTCGTCAATAACTAGGTTCATACCAGAAAGTCGTATCACTTCGTGCAATTGGTTTCTTCTTTCATTTATACATCCAAATTTCGGCATGAAAGTTCTAATTTCTCGTCCTTTTTCTTGGATACCTTGAGGTAGATGTCTTCCAATGGTTGCTAATTCACTTTCTTCTAAATAAGGAGAAATTTCTTGGGAAATAAATAATACTTTTTTCTTTTTCATATGTAGATATTTATTATTCGTTCTTTTTTATTGTTAATTAATGTACTCATGAACTCGTTTCACTCGGTTGTGTTTTATATGTATCCCGATAGCTATCGGGAGGAATACGCCATATTATCTTCATCACTTGTTGTGTGCTTCGGTTCGTGGCTATTTCATAGTATTTAGTTTAATTATTTTCTACTACTTTAATTATATCAAAAAGAAATAACCCTTGTCTTTTTAATAAGAAAGGAGAATTCTTTTTAATAAATGGCTAAGGCTTTTTACTGCTTATTATCAATTGTGTAATCAACGAATAAGATTTAGATAATTAGTGTTTGTCAATTAAAAACATAGATTAATTCAATAAAAAATAATGAACTAATTTGTATTTAATTAAACAAAATTACGACTTTTTATAATAAAAGACAAGTTAATATTTATCATTTCTAATGTTTCTTGTGGTAATTTATTATTTTTACTTTATTTTGTGTTCTTTTAGTTGGGTATGCTTGTTTTTAAAACCGTAAGAGAATTACAACAATTTTTATCTACTGTTGCTTCTAATAGCATTGGTTTTGTGCCTACTATGGGTGCGCTTCATCAAGGGCATCTTTCTTTAATAGAAAAATCACAGCAACAAAATAAACTAACTGTTTGTAGTGTTTTTGTAAATCCAACTCAGTTTAATAATAAAGAAGATTTATTAAATTATCCTCGAAATGTTTTAGCTGATATTCATCTTTTAGAAAACTTGGATTGTGATAATGAAGAAAAAAGAATTGTTTTATTTTTGCCATCTGAAAATGAAATTTATCCCAACAAAATAGAAAAAAGTTACGATTTTGGAAACTTATCATTAGTTATGGAAGCTCAGCACCGCCCAAGACATTTCGATGGTGTGGCAATGGTTATCGAACGCTTTTTTGATATTATACAACCAACTAAAGCTTATTTTGGTGAAAAAGATTTTCAGCAATTGGCTGTAGTTCGGAATTTAGTAAAACAACTTAACTTATCGGTTCAAATTATTGGTTGCCCTATTGTTAGAGAAGCCAATAATTTAGCGATGAGTTCTCGCAATGAGCGACTAACATCTGATCAAAAAGAACAAGCTGCCCATATTTATAAGTTCTTGCAAATTGCCAAACAACAAGCCAAAACGCTTACAGTAGAGCAAGTAAAAAATAATTTTGTTAATTCAATTAAAAACATTCCTGCATTGCAATTAGAATATCTTGAAATTGCTAATGGAAATACACTTACTTCAATAGAAAATTGGGAAGATACAACTTATTGTGTTGCTTTTGTTGCTGTTTTTGTAGGGAATGTAAGGTTGATAGATAATGTTACTTTATTCAACTTTCGCAAGTCGATTTTAGGCAGTATTTAAGTAGGGTTTGCTGAGAAAGTTGCATTACGGCACAACAAATAAGTACAATTTTTTGTTTCCACAACATAGTTTAATGATAATATGGCTGTAAAACGATTTATAGCAGCTAAAATTGTGTGATACGAAAG
>JAHYJH010000126.1 GCA_019429185.1 Vicingaceae bacterium | reverse complement strand
TAGAAAAATGGTTTGAACTCGAACCTAAAATTTTTAAAGAAGAGCCAGCAGCGTTTAAAGAAAAAATACTACTTTTGAAAGGTAAAAGTAAACAAGATTTTAAGGAACAACCTTGTGAAACTTAACATCTAGTAATTCTATTGGTAAAATTTGACTACAACTACAAGAGCCAATATTTTCAATGGTATAAGTAATAATTTCATCACTTCTGTTTGCTGCACCTTCAATAATAATAGTTGCTGGACCTGTAACAGTCATTTGGTCAAACAAGCTTGCATTACTTGCTCCAATTTGCCACGGAGGAGTTCCTCCAGAAGCATTTCTAATTCTAAGTCTATCTCCACTAGTTGAACTCCCATCGGCACCAGAAGCTGTACATGGGCTTATTCTATTTTTCATTTCTGCGGTTATTCTTACATCACATCCATCAGGTATTTCAAATGTTATTGACATGGTTTGATGTCCCCCATCACAATTTCCAGTTGTACCACCACCACAATTTGGACCTCCTAAAGGTGTTAAATCACAACCACTCGCACAGCCACAACCTGATCCACTTACATAAATAGCTCCTGTTTCACATACTTGTGCCGACAAATTTATAGTGAATAAAGTAAGCACGAAAGCTAAAGCGAGGTTTGATTTGTATTTTAAGTTGTAGGAAAACATTTTATATTACTATTATTCTCGTAGTTATATTAACTAAGACATTAAAAATCAATTAAATGTTGCTTTTCACCTAAGTAGTGTAACAGAACCTGTTAAGTTTTTTTTCTCTCGGTTTTCAAATTCAACATTAATTAAATAAAAATATGTTCCATCGGGAACTAATTCGCCTTTGTAGTTGCCATCCCAACCATCATTGATGTCTTTCCAGGTATATAGCTCATTTCCCCAACGGTTAAAAATGGTTACTTCAATGTTTTCGATATAAGAGCCTTTCACTTCAAAGATATCATTTATTCCATCATTATTGGGAGTAAACACATTAGGAATATAAATAGTTGGTTTCAAACAGCGTTCTAAAAACAATTCAAAATTATCTTGAACAATGCAACCGTTATTGTTGGAAGTTACTGTTACAATTCCACTTTGAGTAATAATTATTGAATCAACATTAATTACACCTGTACTCCAACTCAAATTAGTGCCACCAGAAGCATGAAGAACCATTCCGTTATTAAATTCGTTTTCGCAAATGGTAGTATCATTTTCAATAATTATAACAGGAATAGGCGAGTTAATTGAAAGATTTGTGTTTACTATACTGTCGCAACCTGATGATAATGATTGAAGTGTATCTGTATAATTTCCAGTTAAATTGTACGTATTATTTCCAACTGTTATTGAAAAACCTTGACATTCATTAAATGCCTGTGAAGTGTTAATTATGGGATTTACGGTTATTGCAATTGTGGTGTCATCGTTTCCATTTGCATCAGTTACTTGTAAGGTTATATTAAAAATTCCTGGTGTATTAAAAACAACATTGTGTGGTCCTTGTGTGTTTGCTGTTGCCGGGAAACCTCCTCCAAAATTCCAATTCCAATTAGTGATTGTGCCTATGCTATTATCAGTAAAAGTAATGCTTTCACCTTGACAAATTATAAGTGATGAAGGGATAAAAGAAGCTGTTAGATTTATACAGTTGATGGTTGTAAGAGTGATTGTGTCTGAGTTCGTACAATTATTAGCATCTGTTCCTGTAACCGTATATAACACACTTCCTAGTGAAGGGTTAAATGCTACACCATTTGTAACACCATTGTTCCATGTATAAGAAGTTGCTCCTCCGCCAGTTAATGTTACCGAATTTCCAGCACATATAATGGTTGAAGGGCTTGCATTAGCCGTAACATTTGGAAGTTGATTTACAGTAATTAAAATACTGTCACTAATTGTTCCGCAGGAAGTATTTCCAGTTATGAAAACGTAAAAGTTTGACGGACTAGGTATTGAAGGTGTAAAAATTACTGTGTCATTTGATGTTGAATTAAAAGATCCGTTTAACGAACTCCAATTTAGATTAGTTACTGAATTACTTGTATTTACATAAAGTTGAATAGTATTTCCGACACAAATTGAAGTAGATGAAATTGAATATATTACAAGATATTCTGGTACAAAAGGAGCTTGACATCCAAAATTTTCATACGTTGGATTACCTGCTGCATTAAAATTAACTAACGCACCATCTCTAATAGCTGAAGAACCGCCAATTAATCCATTTTGATTTAACAATAGTGTTCGGTCGTAAGTAACAACATCATTACAACCACTAGGAGATGAAAAAGACATGGTTAATGTTCTTAATCCTGGTGTTGTACTCCAATTGGCAAAATGTCCGGCTGTGTTTCCTGCACACTGAAAAACAACATAAAGTGTGTCTGATAAATTAGCAAATGAATTGGCGTAAACATCTATTGCTGTGCTTGTAATAAGTAACACACTGGAATTAGCAGGAAGTACACCTCCTGTTGGTTCTTTAAGCCAACCACAACCTAATATTGTTGCATTTAAAGCTGCAACAGTATTTGCCGTTGTTGCGTTTTTACAAGTACCCAACCAAGGGTTTGTTGTATTTGGCCACACAACATTCATATTAGCAGTGTTTAACGCAGTGTTTCCAACACTAAAACGGACCATTTCATTTTCACCCTCAACAGAGCCGCAAGCATCAACCAAGATACTTTCTATCTCAAAACATTGGCTATAAAAATTTTGAGTTATTAAAAATGATAAAGAAAAAAGAAATATTACTTTTTTACATTTTACAGTAATAGAGTACATATTGAATAAAATTGAATTTAAAATGGTTTAGGAGAATCCTTATAGGTAATCACTTTAAATTCTACAACAAAAATAAGCGTATTTGTTACTAAACGAGGTATTTTTAGTTTATGAATTTGTTAACAAATGACTTCCTATGTTAATTTTCACAAGTATAATAAGCTATAAAAGAGTTTGTGTTGTGAATAAGTTTCTTAATGAACTCCCTCCACAACAATAACTATTTCACCTTTGAGTGTGTTTGTTGAGTAATAATCTATTAACTCTTGAGCAGTTCCTCGTTTATTTTCTTCATAAATTTTAGTTAATTCCCTTGAAATAGAAATTCTACGGTTTTCTCCAAAATATTCCTTAAATTGCAACAGTGTTTTTAATAAACGATGAGGCGATTCGTAAAAAACAATAGTTCTTGTTTCTTCTTGCAACAATTTTAATCTAGTTTGTCTGCCTTTTTTATGAGGTAAGAATCCTTCAAAAATAAATTTATCGCAAGGAAAACCAGAATTAACAAGTGCCGGAACAAAAGCTGTTGCTCCTGGTAAACATTCTACTTTAATATCGTTGTCCAAACAAGCTCTTACTAACAAAAAGCCAGGATCAGAAATGGCAGGTGTTCCAGCATCAGATATCAAAGCTATTGTTTGTCCTCCTTGTAATGAGGTAATTATTCTATCTATGGCTTTGTGTTCATTATGCTGATGATGAGCTACCAACTTATTCGCTATTTCACAATGTTTCAGTAATTTAGATGAAGTTCGGGTGTCTTCTGCTAAAATATAATCTACTTCTTTCAGAACCTCAATTGCTCTAAAAGTCATGTCTTTTAAATTACCTATAGGAGTTGGAACGATATATAATTTAGACATAATGAATAAAAAAAACAAAAATAAGTAATTATAACTAGTCAATTTTGTTTAACTTTATTTTTGGTGTATA
This sequence comes from Vicingaceae bacterium, assembly GCA_019429185.1. GTDB lineage: Bacteria > Bacteroidota > Bacteroidia > Flavobacteriales_E > Vicingaceae > BRH-c54. The sequence continues at coordinate 6,238 of JAHYJH010000126.1, read as the reverse complement.
TTATTATGCCCATGCAACCTTTTTTAGAAATTAAACATCTATACTAAAAATGAAATGGAGTGATGAGCAATTGGTAAAGAGATGTCTTGAGAAAGATGGGCTTGCTCAAAAGCAACTGTTCGATTATTACTCTAAACGAATGATGGGGGTTTGTTTGCGTTATGCTAATGATTATGAAGAAGCCCAAGATGTGTTGCAAATGGGATTTATAAAAGTTTTTAATAAACTGGAAACCTATAATTTCGAAGGCGTATTAGAAGGATGGATTAGAAAAATAATAGTGAATACAGCTTTAGACAATATTAGAAAAAATAAAAAAAACAACGAGAATATAGAATTAGAAAAAGTTGATTTTCAGTTAAATAATAATGATGAAAATGGATTTGACGCCCTGAATGCAGAAGATTTATTAACAATAATACAAAAAATGCCCGCAGGATTTAGAACCGTTTTTAATTTATATGCCATTGAAGGTTATTCACATAAAGAAATTGCTGAACAATTAAATATAACAATAAGTACATCAAAATCACAATATTCTAGAGCTAGAGTGCATTTACAGAATATCTTACTAAATGAAAAAATAAGTTAACGTGAAAAACGAATTAGACAATATAGACCAACTTTTCAAAAATACTTTTGAAAATTATAAGGCAAATGTTGATGCCTCTGTTTGGAATACCATTCAACAATCTATTGGTGCATCAGTAGGAAATACTGCTGCTGCTTCTAGTGTTGCATCAAAAAGTGTTTTATTAAAAATTGCTTCTGCAATTATTATTTCTTCAACTGTTGTTGCTACTTCTATTCTTGTTTATAATAACAACAAAACAGCACCCGCTACTGAAAATGCTATAATCGAAAACGAAAACAACATTATTGAACCTATAACTGTCTTAGAAACACCAATTCCAAATGCTGAAATCAACACTGCTGTTGAATCTACTAACATTCAAGAACCAACTACTGAAATTCAAAAAGAAATAAATAAATCTAAAGAAAACACTAAAAAAATAACTACTGAAAAAGAAAAAATTGATGTAGCTACTAATTCTTCAGATAATAAAATTAACCCAGTAAATGAAAATAAAGATGTGATATCAAAATCTTCATCAACAGCTACTAAAAACAATGAAAATACCTCCTCATCTTCAACACCTACCTCAAAAACAACAACTCCTGAGCCATTGGCTGTTGAACTTAAAACAAATACAACCAAAGGAGATGCTCCGTTAGATGTTGAATTTTTTGCTGAGGGCAATGCCGTAAAATACCGTTGGAATTTTAATGATGGCACTAAAAACATTGAGCAATCAAATGCTTACCATACATTCACGAATCCAGGTATTTATACTGTAACACTTGAAGTAGAAGGTAATAACAATCAAACTAAAATACTTAAAACAACAATAGAAGTTACATCAACAATAAAATCTTCTTTGGCTGAAATACCAACTATTTTCACTCCAAATAATGATGGAAAAAATGACATCTTAAAAATTGAAGGCAAAAATATTGAATCTTTTCAAGTGAGTGTACTGAATCAAAATGGTAAGCCTATTTTTGAATGGAATACTCTTGACGGTTTTTGGGATGGTAGAGATATGAATAACAATCCTCTTCCTATTGGAACTTATTATATATCAGGAGTAGCTATTGGTGTTGATGGTGTTAAGCATTTAATAAAACAAAGTATCACACTTAGGAAATAGTAAAAAACATTGAAAATAATTACTAAATTTGATATAAACTTAAACCCTCTGAAACTATGAAAACTATTGCATTATTTCTTACGACAATTTTTATTACTCTAACAGAAGTTTCGTATTCTCAAATTGGAGATTCTTGCTCTACCGCTATTCCAATGCCTTATAGCAATAACTCTATTTTAACAGGGAATATCTTGACAGGTGGGATTCGATGGTTTACATTTATACCTTTAACTCCTGAAGTAGAAATTACGCTGACAAATACTGATTTGGCTAACGGTCACATTCATGACCTCCTTTTAATGGAAGGCTTATGTAATCTTAAATATTTCACTATTGGATTTGATAATGGTAATGACACCGTTCTTAAAATTATCGCCCATGACTTGATTGTGGGAGTACCCTATCTTATATCTACAATTAGAGAACGAGCAACAAGTTGTGAAAGTGTAAGATGTAAAGGATTCGCTCCCGCTGCAAAATTTGATTTGCAGGTTCAGAGTTTACTACCGCCTGTTGTGTCAGATTCAAATGGAATAGTTTTTCTTAATGGAGTTGCTTCTCATGTTAAAAATGAGGTTATAATCCGTATCAGTAAAACATATCTAAAAATGAATAGTGTAGATAATACAAGTCAAAATGATATGCCTATTCCCGTTTTTGTCCAACCTACTATGTTACAGAAAATGGCTAACGCCATAATGGGTGGAAATGTTATTGGTCTTGGGCAACTTCACCTAAAAAAGGTATTTCCAAATATGACCTCCGCTGACTCAATATCAATTAGTAGAATGGGAGAACCTATTAGAATACCTGATTTTTGGGAAACATTTATACTTACTATTCCCGATACAACGAGTATTTTTAAGGCAAGTCGTGCATTAAGTGGAATTAATGGCACTCGTTTTTCTGAACCAAATTATGTTTCAAAATTAACAAGTGTACCTGATGATAATTTTTATTCAGTAAATCAAGGTAGTTTACATCCAACCATTACCTACCCAAATGGGCATATTAACGTAGAAAATGCCTGGGACATTGAAACAGGTAAACCATTTGTTAGAATAGGTGTTTATGATACTGGTATTGACCAAAACCATGATGAATTGAGCGGTGGCAAAATAGCTGGAGGGTATGATTTTGAATCAAACATTTCACTTTCTGCTCCTTTTGACAATGCTGGACATGGTACTTCTTGTGCAGGCATTATTGGAGCATACAGAAATAATACAACAGGTATTGCTGGAATTGCTGGAGGTGATGGTGCTCTGAACAATTCTGGTTGTTCTCTCTTTGATATGAAAATTAAACTTACAGGAAGCTCTAGTCAAGATTTTTATGTCATGTATTCAAAAGCTGCCAATGCTATTATAAATGGAGCAACAAGCACTAATGCTAACGGATATGGTTTGCATATAATGAATAATAGTTGGGGAATTCCTAATAATTATTCTGGATTAAACTTACTTCACGATGCTGTTCAATATGCAGTTCAAAATTCTGTCGTTTTTATTGCATCTAGAGGCAATGACGGTAACACTAGTTCAAAATACCCTGCATCTTTCCAAGATGAAATGGTTATTAGCGTTGGAGCAAGTGGTACTGATGGAAACTGGAAAACTACAGCAAATGGTTCTCCTGCATATTCTTCCAGTTATGGTGGAAATGTGGATATTATTGCACCAGGTTGTGATGAGTTGGTATATACTACGGAAACTAATACGAATGGTTATAGAGTTTTTAGTGGTACTTCTGCCGCTGCGCCTCATGTGAGTGGTGTAGCAGGGCTTATTTTAAGCCATGTTAATCAACCATTTCCTACATTGACAAACTTTACGGTTGAAGATGTAGAAAATATTTTACAATTAAGTGCATTGGATAAAACTGCTCCACCTGCTGCTATGGGTTATGATGCATTTTCTGGATTTGGATTACTGAATGCAGCCAATGCCCTGAATAAGGTTAAAAAACCAGCCTATAAAGTTCAACATTTTGGAATAGGTCAGAATGCTTCATCTAATATTACCTTTACCAAAATAGGAACAAATGTAGCATTTCTCTTACCTACTAATTATCAATCTTTGGCAGCAGGTACTTATTATGGAGATAAATATATGGTAACCATAGTTCTTAATTATAATTTGAATAGTTCTAATGACCAAATCCTAAATTTTTGGCCTAGATTTAGCTCCACTATCGGTTGGAGTGCTGCAAATCCAATTCAAACAGACAATTGGTGTCAAGTAGTTTCAGTAACAAGTACTCAAGCTGTATTAAGAACTTATATTTATAATTTTTTGCGCGACCAAAATGGTCAACTCATTACAGACCCTTGGTTTCCTACTCAATCAAACCCTAAAGCTGCTATTTCTATTTATACTTTTGACCCTACTGTGGTTGGAATTGATGAAATGAATAATGATGGTTCTTCTTTTTCAGCCTTTCCAAATCCTGCTAATAACACTGTAAATTTTGATGTTACTTTAAGCGATGCTCAGCAGATTTCTCTCGAGCTTTTCGATGTGCAAGGTAAATTTGTTAAACAAATTGCTAAAGAAAATGTGCCAAAAGGGACTCAACGCTATACACTTTCATTATCCGATTTTTCAGAAGGTATTTACTATTACAGATTAATTACAGATAAAGTCAGTTACAGTAAAAAACTAGTAATTATAAAATAATGCAAACAAAGTGGAAAATAGTACTGTTCTTCTTTTTTGCAATTTTATTAACTAATTGCAAAAAAGATGCAGCGATTCATCCTAAGGTTGAAGATGAATGTATCAATTTTCCACCATCTTCCAGTCCGTTGGGTTATCAATATCAACAACCTGAAATCACTTATAATGCTCCTTGTTTTAATCCTAATAATCCGAATGAGATAATATTTGTTCGAGGATATTATTCCACCCAAAGTAACGAGCTTGTAAAATACAACCTAATTACGAAAAATGAAACAGTATTGCTCAGTTCAACACAAATATGGGGACATCCCAACTGGGGTATAAACGGATGGATATTGTTAAATAAAGGCGATAATCAGGTATGGAAAATAAAAGACAATGGCGATAGTTTAACACAATTAACTACACAGTTTGGCATAGATGCAATTTGGTCGCCAAATGGCAATGAATTTGCTTACTGGGTTCAAATAGGTTCAGTTGATTATACTTTTTTCTCAGATATTAACGGAAATGTGTTGGATACACTTTTATATCCAAACATAGCTTATCAAGCTGCATGGTCTCCTGATGGAAGTAAAATTGCTACACTTGGATTGTCATACATTAACCTCAATACTAAACAAACTATTTCAGTACATACATCTCTTAACCCACCCTATATAAATAGTGTAGGTTGGCTTTCCGATTCAGAAACCATAATATGGTCTTCTAATGATGGTTTTTATAAAACTAATATTAACACAAATACCACCACTCGTATCAAAACAGCTTGTTCAAGTAAAAAATATATTAGACCTACTGTTTTTAACAATAAAATCATTATTCAGCGATTTGATAGTAAGTTAATTTCTGAAAATATAATTTGGACTGAAAATAATCTTTATATGATGGATGCCGATGGAAATAATGAAACAAAATTAACTCTTCCATGAAAAATGAATTTAGTTAAAACAATATTAGTTTTAATACTCTATGTTGTTTGCTTAACAACTTATGGGCAGCATACTTTTGGAGTAAAGTTAGCTGATGGTTGGAGTAAAATTTCAACAAAAATTAACTCATCACCACCGACTCCTCAGGAGTTTAAATTTATGCCCTCTTATCAAGGTGGACTATCCTACAACTTTCATTTTAAAAATAAATCTCTCATCGGAGCAGAATTGTTATTTTCAAAAATTAGAGGAAAAGAACATTCTGAATCACCAACAACAGACGAGTTTGGAAACCCTACAGATGAGTTTATTATCGGCAATGTTGATAGACACATTTCTTATTTAAGCGTTCCTGTTTATTATGGATTGAATTATAAAAAATTTACTGTAAATATTGGTGTGCAGACTTCCTTTGTAATTTATAGTAGTGGTTTAGCAACAACATTAGCACCAGACAATAATGGAAATACACTATATTTTGAAAATAAGACAGCTAAACTACCCATCACAAATTATGATTTTGGTATAAGAGCAGGCTTATCGTTTGCTTTGAGCAATAATATTATGGTAGAATCTTTTTACTACTATGGACTGTTAAATATATATGAGTATCATAGCACAAATTGGAAATGGACAATTCAACAACTGACTGTTGGAGTTAAATACAATATAATAAGTTCAATTAAAAAATGATTCCTTTACCATATTTAGTGTCTGTCTTTTTAGTCAAGAGGCTGAACTTTAAAGTTCAAATTCGAGGCATTTGAAGTTTTGAAAATCAGGAGCCCCGATAGCTCCTATGTTTGCAAAGTTAATTTATAAACTTTTAAAATTTATAGATTTGCAATAATAAAGTGAAGGGAATAAGAGTCTACCGATTGCTAAATAACTCTTGAAGTATATTGTCCGATAG
>JAHYJH010000232.1 GCA_019429185.1 Vicingaceae bacterium | reverse complement strand
CTCGCTTACTAACTGTAATTTGTAATGCTCGTCTCATTTTTTACCGCAAAAAAAAAGAAAAATGCAAACCTATTATCAAGCAGACAATATATTTATCGACAGGCAATTGTTAATCAATGCACTAGAAAGCAAGGTGAATGTATCAGAAATGTGATTGAAAAACGAAATTAAACTTGATTTAATTCTGTTCTATTAAAATTCGGTTGAAATTTTCTCTTTTCTTTCGACACAAATTTTTCTTTAAATTGAAAATATAAAATCGACCCTAAAACAGGAAAAAAAAGAACTGCTAGAAGCCACATAGTATTCATTATTGGTTTTTTAAATCTCGATTTTGAAATATCAATTATTGCCCAAAACCATAATGCAATGCTAAGAAATATAAATCCGATAAGCATTATTGATTCCATACTTTCATTTTTAAGTTTTACATTTAACTGCTAATTTTTATGGTTGTCTTTTGACTATAAACAACTTCAAATATAATAAAACATTCACATTTTAATATATTTCCTTCACAGACATAGACATATCATCTTTAGTTATTTCAATGCCTTCGTATAATTTTCTTAAACCAATTTTTCTTCTTTCTTTGTTTATATTGCTAATAGCTTCTTCGGAAAGTTTGTCTAACCCAAATGGCATTTGGAAGTATTTAGGTTCTTTTCCTTGACACCATGTCAACCTTCTATCCACAATCCAAGCGTAATTTTCAGGAGTTATTTCTCCATTTACCAACGCTTTATCAATAATTGGTTTTAGTATGGAATTGTCTTGGTCTGTATCAAAATGTAATAACACAATAAATGCTTTTCCATAAGCATCTTCTCCAACTCGTTTTTCGCCCGGAAAACCATAATCCGTTATAAGTGTTAACAAAAGTTGAATATTTATGGAATCAACATGAAACCACTCAGACATTAATTTTTGTGCTTGAACAAATTCATCTATTGTTTTATTAGATAAAGAATCTTTTATATATTTATAATAAACTTGTTTAGCTTGATAATACTTATCTCTTCTAACCCTCTGGTCTTCAACAGCTATACTGTCAATTATCTTTTGGTAGTTTTTATTAATATTATCTTCATTATTAAATCTTTTTATTTTATCTGAAGTAAATTTATCAAAGGATTTATCTTTTAATTTTTTAGCAATTTTATTAGCTGCTTTAAGATTTTTGATGTGGATATAATCTACCAATTTAAATGCTTGTTTGTAAAGCACTAAAGCACTATCTAATTTTTTTTCATAAGCCAATTTTCTAGCTTGATATGATTTTAGATGATAATTGATATAATCATTTTGTCCAAAAGAAAACAAACTGATTATTAAGCATGCTTTTAAAGTTAATATTGATTTTATCATTTTTCATACTAATTAGTGTCTGTCTATAAAGTCCAATTTTTTTCAATTTTTTCCTTTTGGAATTTTATTCCAGCCAGTTATTTAGGGCTAATTTCTGTAATTTTTTTCTATTAGTCCATTTTTTTTGTTTTTAT
>JAHYJH010000125.1 GCA_019429185.1 Vicingaceae bacterium | reverse complement strand
CACAAATGGTCTAACACGCTATACAGACTGGTTCAAGGACCGTCTTAAAAAGACAAAATTATTAAAAAAAATAAAATTATTAAAAATTAATATTTTTTATTGGAAATCAACACAGAATCTATCGGGACGGAAAATAATTAGTATTTTGTTACCGAAAAATAGAAATTTACAATTTCTAAATTTTTCGGAATTTTCAACAATAAAATATGGATAGTGAAATAATTACACTTTTAGGAAAAAAAATTGAGCGAGGAGAAACGGTTCAATTAAACATTGATATTGCTCGTTTGCATACTCGAACAGCAATTGAGGTTCCTATTATTGTTTCTCGTGGCAAAGAACCTGGTCCAGTTATTTTACTCAATGCAGGCATTCATGGCGATGAGGTTAATGGCGTTGAGATTGTTCGTCAGATTATTGCTAAAAATTATCACAAACCACAAAAAGGTACAGTAATATGTATTCCCGTACTTAATGTTTTTGGATTTTTACATCAAACAAGGGAATTTCCTGATGGAAGAGATTTGAATAGAGTGTTTCCTGGCTCAAAAGAAGGTTCTTTAGGGAGCAGATTTGCCTATTTTTTCATGAAAGAAATTGTACCTAACATTCATTATTGCATTGATTATCATACTGGAGCGAACAAAAGATTTAACTATACACAACTTAGAATTGAAGGGAATGATACCGAAACATTGGCATTAGCTGAAGTTTTCGGAGCTCCTTTCATATTATTATCTAAAGAATTGCCTAAATCATTCAGAAGTGAAGCATCTAAAAAAGGCGTGAAAGTGTTGTTGTTTGAGGGAGGAAAATCACTTGATTTAGACAGAATTGTAACTAAAATAGGTGTTACAGGAGCACTGAAAGTAATGCATCAATTAGGGATGCGTGATTTCACAAAAGAAATTGAATTAAATGGTATTAAAAAGGGGTTGGAAGCAGAATCACCTATTCTCTTAGTAAACTCAACATGGTTAAGAGCCAGGTATTCAGGGATGTTTAGGAGTTTTGTTAGTATAGGTACTAAAATTAAAAAAGGAATGATTTTAGGAACAATTTCCGACCCATTTGGAGATTTTGAAAAACGAGTTATTGCAAAAACGGAAGGATATATTATTTGCTCCAATCATTCTCCTATTGTCAATCAAGGTGATGCTCTTTTTCACATCGGATTGGTTTAAAAATCAAAATACCGATTGGTAATTGCTGTTTTCAATCCTACAAAAAACATATTGGTAGAATTATCCATAAATTGATTGGTAACCATTCTATTGGTAACTCCCACCTGTAATAACATTTGCGATTTTGGATTGACAATGTACGAAACTTTTAATGTACTGTTGATAATGTCTGTAACCAATCCATTAGTAGTATAAAATCCGTAGTCTTTTTCTCTATCATTATAGGGGCGATAAATATCCTGTCCTATAGAGATTGTTGCACTTGTATCAAACCCAACTTTAGCAATAGTGCTGAACGCTTCTATAATCCAACGCTTTTTTTGATAGGCTAAACTTAACGTAACTTCTTTAAAATTTGCACCCAATGGATGAGCCAATGCAGCATTAAAATGACCATAATTTTGTAAGGTACTTATGGAAGTGTTTTTGTAAAAATAACTATACGTAAACGGACGAACTTCATTGTATTCTGCTTGAAAACGAAGGTTTTTGATGGTTAGGAAATCTATCATTTTCAATCCTGCTTGTATGCCATATTTATTACCCCACCAACCATTTCCAGCTTTTAATTCCTTTAGTAGAAATTCATCAAACAACAATTGTCCATAAATGATATTCTTTTTTAATATTCTTAATTTTAAACTGCCACCCATTAACGCATTATCGCCCGAGCCTTGGGCAAATTCAACGGAACGTAAAAATATGATAGGGTTGAGGTAAGCCAATTCAAAACCTCTATAAAAATCACCTTCTTGTGCTTGAAAAACGATGCTTTCAAAAAAACCAATGTTTAACCATTTAGTAGCATTTAAACTCAAATAATGTGTGGTTGTAAACTTTTGTTGGTAATCGCCATAATTACCATTTGAAAATCGAATATCGTCATGAACGGAATACAATGCCATGTATTTAATTTTCCAAATATTAGTGGTTAATTTCAGATAAGGATAGCTGTTGGCATTATCTGACAAAAATAACGAACGATAGCCATCTCCAATGAAATGTTTTCCATAACCTGCCTGAAAAGTAAAATTATCATCTGCTGTGAAGGTAATGTTTCCCTGTGAAAAAATAGATTGATTATTATCAGAATACCCATATCCTGGGCTAATATTATGTTGCTGAACAAGAGCATCAACATGGGAAACATATTCAGAATTATCATATAAAAAATCCCATTCGGCACTCCATTTTTTGCTATATGCTGTTTTTAAGCTAAGTCCTCCACTCTTTTCAATCGTTGTTTGAGAAAAATTGCTGTTATTTTCGGTGGTAGATATGCCATTAATAATGGGATTAATAAAGAGCTTAAATTTTTTATTTATTTCTATAACGTGTTGGCTCGTTAATTCATTGATAAAACTTCCTTCATTGCCAATTTTTAATTTTGCCAAGGTGCTATCATAGTTGAAAATTGTTTCTGTTTCGGCTCTGTTAAATGGTTTTATAGCCGAATGAAAATTGTTCGCAGTATCTAATTTATTAATATAAAGCAACTCAAATGAACGCTCATTGGTAAGGTTAAAATTTTGACTTTTCAAAGAAAAAATGGAACAATTTAAAAGGATTAATATGGCTATTAGCGTTCTCAATGTTTTCTTTTAATTTGAATGAAATAAGGAATTTGAATTAAAAGTAAAACACTCAAAATAATAACGATGAACGAATAGCTTGGGTCGAATTGTTGAGCAAAAACTGTACTTGCTATGACTAACAAATTAAATAGGTAAATAATTAAAACGGTTTGCTTGTGCGACAATCCTAAATCTAACAACCGATGATGAAGATGGTTTCTATCAGCAGTAAATGGAGAAGTTCCTTTTAAAACTCTTAATGTAAATACCCGAATGGTATCAATTAGCGGATATACTAAAATGGACATTGCTAAAATGGGTTTTGAAATGTTTTCTATTACTTGAGGTAAATCTTGAGCTTTATACTCAACAAGTTCAATTGCCATCACTGCCATTAAAAATCCTATAGTAAGTGAACCAGAATCGCCCATAAAAATTTTTGCTGGATTAAAATTATATCGTAAAAAACCTAACAATGCTCCACCAATTGAAAAAGAAAGCACAGCATAGGTCCAATCTCCAGCAAAATAAAACCAACCACCAAAAGCTGCTGAAGCAATTACGCCAACTCCAGCGGCTAATCCATCAACGCCATCAATTAAATTGAATGCATTTATAATTACAATATAGGTGAATAAAGAAAGCATAATGCCAATATAATCAGGTATTTCTCTTACGCCAAACAAGCCGTGTAAGCTTGTCAGTTTCACATTTGCCATAAAAATCATAATGAGTGCTACAAAAAGATGTGCAGCTAATTTTTTTACTGGGGCAGTACCAATAATATCGTCTTTCATTCCTACAAAAAACATGATTAACATGGATGGAACAAGGTATTTAATAACCCCCATTTCATTAATGGGAAGCCATAATAAAAACGAGAATAGAATTCCAGCAAAAATCATCATTCCTCCCATTAATGGAACTTTATGCGTATGAATTTTTCGTTTCTCTTTTGGGTCGTCAAACAAATGTTTGAGCCGTGCAATGGTAATGAACGAAGGTGTTGAAAGCAACACAATCAAAAAGGATGTTATTATTGGTAAGGCTATTTCTAACATAATTTAAAAGTCTGTATATAAATTTCGCAACGATGTTCTAAATGCAAAATAAATATAATTTGTATTAAAATCAATATTGTTTGTTGTAATCGTTCTGTTATTAATACCTAACATAATACGCATGTTATTTTTTGGATTTACCAACACTCCAACATGAAATTGTAAGTTAACAATGTCAGTTTCTATAATTGGAACAACTTCATTTGTGGTAATGTAATAATTCATAAAAATATCACTGCCAGTTGAAGTTGTTTGAGCTAAAGTTGCTTTTGCTTGCGTAAATATACGTTTGTATTTATAATTAATAATTCCAACAATTTCAGTAAAATTAGCACCCAAAGGATGAGCCAAGGGTTCGTTAAAATGCGAATAATTTTGTAGCGGAATTTTCGAACTATACGTATAAGGTTCAACCTTATTAAATTCGGCTTGAATTGTTAATCCGCTAATTCCAACATACTTAATTCCTGCTTGATATCCATATTTTGTATTTATTTCGTTTCCATCATACATCAATTGCCCATAGATAATGGTTTTAAATGGAAATTTAATTTTTGTATTGATTCCCAATTGTGAATTGTCATTACCATCAAAACCAGCGTTTAACGTATTTAAAAACAGAATTGGATTAAGCTGCATAAAGTTATAAGGTTTTGTTCCCGATTGGCTTTCAGTTTGCCAAATAGTGGATTCAAAAATGCCTAAATGCAGCCATTTGGTGGCTATCCAACTTAAATAATGCACCGACATACTTTTTCTTGTAAAAAGTGCTTCAGGCGTTGAACCTTCTTCTCTTCGGGTAAGATTAGAAAGTCCAGCATTTAGTTTTGTATATTGAAATTGATTTTTTTTGCCAAACAAAACTAATGCCTTATAATAAGGATAATTGTATGCAAAATCGGATAATAGTAACGAACGATATCCATCACCAATAAACTGTTTATCGTTGCCTAACTGAAAATTTAGGTGTTTATTTGGTGAATAAGAAATATAAGAAATAGCTGTGTTGTAGTCTAATCCGTTGTCTTTAAATTTTTTTACTCTACCTTGTCCCGGAACAACATTGTTGTTATCAACATATTCTGTAAGATAATTGGGCAATGTAGCTTGATTTTCATAAACTGCTGTTTGAAATGAGAATTTTTTACCTATGTGTCCTTTTGCTATTATTCCTCTGGTATTTACAAATAGTGTTGGCTTCTCTGGTCTTTTATCTTCTATATCTTCTCCTAACTCCAAATTTAACAAAGGGTCTATAGTTAGGTAGAATTTTCCTGTATCTACTTGAATAAAATTTTCATAAAACAATTTTCTGGCAAACCAAGAACGATTTTCTAAGTGTGTTTTATTGGTATTAATGAGAAAATAATTTTGCTCATTTTTTGAAAGAATAGAGGAACTGTCGATGCTTATTTGAGTTTGCAGAATGGGTTGAAAAGAAGTGTGAATATTAGCATCATAGGCATTAAATGCTTTTTGATTTACTAAATTAAATTCTCGGTTTAATGGTAAATTAAGTTGTTGAGCAAAACTCCAATTCGTATATGAAAGCAACAAAAGTAGTGCAATATTTTTTAAGTATGAATTCATAAATAATGAGGCAATCTACTTTAATTGGTTTAGGGTCTGTAATGAAATAAAATATACATTTAGCCTTGCTCTTTTGCTCACTAATTGCGTTGAAAATACTCGCCATAGCGTTGCTATGTCTGTGTTTTTCGTCTTATTAGCAAACAAAATAACTTCGCCTATTCTGAACACTTTATTTCATTACAGACCCTTAGTAAGTAACGAATTTACATACGATATGGTTGTGAGGAGTTATTGATTTACTTTTTTGTAACCAGCTTTATCCCAAGCACCAATACCTCCATCTAAATCATAAACTTTAGTGAAGCCTAATTTTTGCAACTGTTTTGCCGTTTTTCCACTTCTTCCACCAGCTTTGCAATATACATAAACAGGTTTTGTTTTATCTAAAGTTTCGATTTGTTTAGCAAAATCGGCATCATAAAAATTCATTTTCACCGCTCCTTTAATGGTTCCTTGAGCCCATTCTTCAGGGGTTCTAACATCTAAAATTGTTCCTTCTTTGGTAATTAATTCATTGAATTTTTTAGCATCAACAACTTCTACTACTGCTTTTTGGTTAGTTTTAGTTGCATCGTTTTGACTGTTACCACACGCTGTGATAATAAATGTTGTGATTAAGGTAAGTAATAAAGTTTTGTTTTTCATATTTATAGGTTTTGGTTAATAAGTTGAATTAATTTTTGTGCATCAACAACTCCAGATTGTTTCCAAAGTTGCTTTCCATTTTTAAATAAAATTAGTGTTGGAACGCCTTGTACTTGATAAGATGCCGCAGTTGTTGGGTTTTTATCTACATCTATTTTCAGCACTCTTGCTTTGCCTTGAACTTGCTTAGCAACATCATCTATTATTGGCGACATCACTTTGCAAGGTCCACACCAAGTTGCATAAAAATCAACTAAAACTGGCGTGTTAGCTTGTATTATTTCGTTAAATGTTGTCATTTTTATTGTTTCTCAATAAACTTATCTGTAATAATATCACCAACAAACCAACCTAAAATAGCCCCATAACCAGCTGTCCTATACCAAACAGAAGTAATGGCACACGAACCACTTTCACAACCAATAAAATACCAATAAGCAAACCCAATAAGGGAACCTAAAAATGCTACTAAAAAAGAAATTTTATGCTTTATGAGCCAGTTTATCATTTGTAACTTATATTTTTGCCGACAAAGTTAATCAAAATTCTTGGTTCTTGCTTTACAAAGTCTTTAAAATCAATTGCGGTCTGTCTGTAAAGTTCATTGCCAAAAGTTTAAAATTTAGCTCGCAATGAAAGAATAAAATTTCGTCCGGGAGCAGTAATTCCTGAACTGTATGTTCTGTATCGTTGGTCTGTTAAATTTTCAATTCCTCCGCTAATGCTAAAGTTTTCGTTGAGCTGGTAATTTGCTTTAAAATTTAGCGTTAGCCAACTGGGAGAATAAGGATTGCCGTTTTCATCAATGGCATACAATTCAGGTTTGCCTTTTTCTTCTTCAGCTAAATTTTCAAAATCAACTCCTGCACTATATTGAGCATAAAAATCGAGTAGAAGGTGCTTGGTTTTAAAAGTTAAATGAGAAGTTCCAAAAGCTGGAGCAGCATGGCGAGATGGACTAGTTGAACCATCATCTAACTCTTCATCTCCATCTTGAAAATTAAACCTGGAAATCAATCCAAAACCCGATGGTAATTTTACTTCAAAACCAACATGAAAACCAATTATTTCTACAAAAGCTGCATTTTGAATGGCTTGCACTTGGCTTAATTCACCTTGAAAAACAATGCTATCTTGTCCGTTAAACTGAAAATTTCTTCTAACCAAAGCGTCTTCTAACCGAGTGTAATAACCTGTGGCGGTTAGCTTAACCACTTCTCCAAAAACTTTCGAAATACTTAGCTCAGCATTATAAACATATTCAGCATCTAAATCTGGGTTGGGTGTTACTACACTTCCAACTTCCGAATCGAAAATTTTACCTACATCATCAACATTGGGCGAACGAAATCCGGTTGAACCATTAATGCTTATGTTCCACGTTTTTGTAGGTTGAAAAACAAATCCTAAGCTCCCTGTAATGGCATCATTATCAACATTAGCTGTGGTAAATGGCAACGAAAATAATGTAGTATCAAATTCGGCATCTAACTTAAATAAATTATACCTTCCGCCTGCTTGAAATACTATTTTTTCGGTAAGTTGGGTTTGAAAAGTTACATACGCAGCATACGATTCCCACGATGATTGAGGATAGCGTGAAGCTGCTTTTTCAACAACATTTGTTGTGATATTTTTATCCGTTCCAAACGAATTTACGTCATTATAAATTAGTTCTCCACCATAAAGCAGTTTAGATTTTTCAGTTATGTTTTTCTCAAAATCAAGGTTGGCAGAAAAAGCATTTACTTCGTCTAAACGAGTACGTTGGGTTTTACTATTAAAATTTCTGTCTATTCTGCTTTCTTCAAAATATTGATGTGCTAAACGAAGTGTAACTTGGTCGTAAAACCCTTTATCAGCACTGTGTGTAATGCTCAAATTATTCATTGCCCATTCTTGCGGTCCATAATTCCATTCGGCACTTCGGGGCAATCCGTTTCGTGTGCGAGTCAACCTATCGTAACGAGCATATTGTGAGGTGGTTGAATACATAAAAGAATAGTTAAAATCCCATTTTTTATTGGGTTTAAAACGTATTTTTTGCATAAAACTGGTTTGTTCATACCCTGTTGGGTTTTGCACCAACGGGTCGGGATTTTCTTTTACCACATCAACACTATCAATACGTTCGACCACAAATTTTTTAAGAAATTCGTTTGGTCCTTTTGTTCCCATACGTGTATCGCCAAAATTGGAATGGGTTATACTTGAAGTCATAGCCCATTTTTTCCAACCAACATTCACATCAAAATGCCCAGTTTGTTCGCTGTTGGCAGAAGAATAACGTGTTGCTGCACTTCCTGTAACCAACGGCTCATCGGTGGTAGAAAATTGAGGTTTAAGTGTGTGAAAACTCATCACACCCCCTATGGCATCACTTCCGTAGATAACCGAACCTGGTCCAAATAAAACTTCTGTATTTTCAATGGCAAAAGGATCGATAGAAATAACATTTTGAAGGTTTCCACCTCTAAAAATGGCAGTATTCATTCTAACACCATCAACCGTGATGAGCAAACGATTGGTAGAAAACCCTCTAATCATAGGGCTTCCTCCACCTGCTTGACTTTTTTGAATAAACACTTCGCCCGAAGTGCCTAATAAATCGGCTGCGGTTTGTGGGTTTTGCAATGCCACATCTTTAGCAGAAATTGAAGTTATTTTTGCTGGCACTTCATTTTTATTCTGACTCCAACGTGTTGCCGAAACAACCACTTCATCTAACGATAAACCAGCGTCTTCCATTGTAATTTCAAATGCAGTTGTTTTTAGTTCTGCATAGCTTTTTTGAATGGTTTTGTAGCCAATTAAACGAATTTCGATTAATGCTGACCCTTCAAATTCGGTAATATCTGCTTGTCCTTTGTGGTTAGTAAAGGTTGCCACTCGGGGAGCATTGCTAACAATACTTACCATTTCTAACGGCAAGTTTGTTTTTTTGTCTTTTATGGTAATGGTTTGCGAAAAACCTAACGCTGCAACGCCCATTAACCATAGTAATACTATATGATTTTTCATTGATTAATTTTTTAAAATAGAAAATAATTTCACCAACCAATTGGTAGTGAAAATGTTAATGTAATGTTTGTGCCATCGTTTGTGTCTTCACAAACGATATTTTTTTGTTTGTGAAGACACAAACAGGCAACAATATTGCATTTAATAAAACTAACCGATTTGTGGTGGTGGCGATGGTGGCGATGATTGCCAAAAAGAAAAGTTTTCTAAATAAGGTGTTACGTGTTTTATTTCAACACCAAAGGCAATTTTATATTGCCATTGTGTATTTGTAAAATAAAGTGTTTTAAAAAAGTGAGTAACTACTTGATTTTTATTGTTTTGATACGGGTTTTGAGCAAAGTTTTGCCTTACCAAATTGGCTACTTTTTGGTTTAAAGCTGTTTCTTCTTTATCCCACCAAACCCAATAATAAACAGAATCATTTTTAAATTCAGTTTCAACAATATCATACATTTCACCGTTGTATTGAAATTCTTTACTGTGTTTCCATTTTACTTTTTTATCCACTTCCTCTTTTTTAAACACTAACAATACCAATTCATTTTTATCAATTCCTGCAATTATTTTGTGTTTGATGCTTTTGCGTATGGCTTTTTTTTCCATTTTGAGATATGCAAAAGGGAATAGGGTTGCTATTGCAATAATTAATAAAAGAGCTATGCTTGTTGGTTTTTTCAATGAAATGAATAAAAGCACAAATATATTTAAAAAATCAAAGCCGTAAAAAATAAGCTGAAAATAGTTGCTTTTCTCAAAAACTGTTTTATCTTTGTTTAATAAATCTCATAAACCACTGATTATGAATCTTCAATCTTCAATCTTCCCCCTCTGTCCGTAGGTACTGTCATAAAAAACAAATAAAAGTCATATTTTTTTTATAATTTTGTTTCAGACGAAAGAAAGCACACTTCGATTCTTCGATGGATGTTTATCTTGTGAAGCTTC
>JAHYJH010000124.1 GCA_019429185.1 Vicingaceae bacterium | reverse complement strand
CTTTTTTCTTTAAAATTAAAGAAAACCTTGCATTTACCCCAGTTTAATACCCTCAAGTTATTAACATAATTAACTGAATAAGTGTTAATTAAGTAATTAAAATGACTTTCTCAGCAAACCCTAAATACTTAAATCATGCATGGAGTTATGAAATTTACTCGGAAGAAAAACAAAAAATTGTGGTTGTTTTTGATATAAACAATTTGCTGGTAATCAATGAAATTATTGAAACACCAAAAAAATCGGATTATAATGGAGTTAAAAGAATGAGAAATAACCAACGGTTAGAAAATTTTAGCTGTGAATATAAAGAAGATTTTTGGAACAACTACAACTTAATAAAAACCAATGCCATAGATGATAAATACATTAAAGATTTAGAACAACATACGCCACTTAAAAAACAGTTTAAAAAAAGTCAAGAAAAGAAATGGGATTAATTTCAAAAGGTAAAAAGCATTAGGATTCTGTAAAATGTAAAAACAATGACAGTTATTTTAATAAAATAAAAGTAATTTAGTGATATGTCTAAACTGAAACTATTTTTTTTAGCCCTTATTTATTCAATAACTGGATTTGCACAAGATTCCGATTCCACCTTTTATAAATGTGCAACTTGCTCAAATGCACTTTTTCTTGATTCGGAAATCGTACGAGAAAAAAAACAAATTTATATTGTCAATTTTAACAAAACAAATAACCCATTCAGAAATTATGATAAAGAAAAAGATGTGCATTGCTCTCATTGTAACAGACATATCGGATATCTTCACGAAGATGAATCATTAGAAATTATACACTCAAATGTGCATAAAAACGGAAAACAATATGATTGCAGTTTCTGCAAGAAACCTTTATTAAATGAGTCCGATTTAAAAAAAACAACTCCAAACACCTATATTTTTAATCATGTGAATGATGAAGATATAACCATATCAAATCGTTCGTACATACTAAATAACAAACAATTACATTGTAGTTTTTGCTATGATGTGATTGGAAAATCAAAAAAGAAAAACAAACTAATTATTTTCAAAAAAAATATAATTAAACCTCATCCTTGAAGTTTTTCTTTAATTAGTTCAATTTGTTTTTCGGTATATCCGCCTTGATCTGTCATAAACCAAAGAATATAATCTCGCATCTCTTTACTCAACTTAGGATTATAAAAAGAATCGATATGTTTAATAAGATATTTTTTATCTTCATTTAAGTTATTACTTAAACCTAAATAGCTCGGAATGTTTTTTTGAACTGCAAATCGAATAAAACGAATTTCTAAATTAGTTGGAGATAACTTAACTGCTCTATTCATTTCTTCATTGGATTTCTTTAACAATTTTACTGCAGAAAATGGATTCCATACATTTTTAGCCATTACTGCACATGTTGCCCCATCATAAACCATAACCAATGCTGATTTAGGTTTTATTACTTTAATCTGTTTTAATAATGCCTCTGCTTTTTTACTGTCTTGAACAGCGTTATAAAACCCCATTCTAACGCTATCTATTTGAGCCGAATAACTATTATCATATAAAGAAAAATTGCTGAATACAAAAAAATAAAAAATAAAAAATAGATAGAAAAATGTTATTTTTTTAAATTTATATATCATACCCTCAAAAATACACAACAATTCATATTCAAATATGTAATAGGGTTTACTAAAATGAAAAATAATTCAAATTTAAGCCACATTTATTGATAAAACTTTCCATTTTATCGCTTACCAAAGCTCAAAAAAAATACTACTTTTGGGGCATGATAACACAAGACCAATTAAAAAAATTAGCAGATCGCCTGGAAGCGTTAAGGGGGTATCTTTGACATCCCTGGAAAATTAATTCAACTAGAAGAAGAACAACAAAAAACAGAAGATCCCAACTTTTGGGAAAACCCTGAAGAAGCCGAAAAACAACTCAAAGTAGTTCGCAATATTAAGGTATGGGTTGATGCTTACAACGAACTTTGCAGTGCCGTTGAAGATGTCGAAGTATTGTTTGATTTCAACAAAGAAGGAGAAGCATCTGATGAAGATGTGGACAAACAGTATGCATCAACAATAGAACGCTTTGAAGATGTTGAGTTTAAAAATATGCTTAGCTCCGATGAAGATAAACTAAGTGCCGTGCTTCAAATTACGGCTGGAGCTGGCGGAACTGAAAGTTGCGATTTTGTTTCCATGCTCTACCGTATGTATAATATGTGGGCAGAAAAAAACAAGTATAAAATAAATATTTTAGATTTTCAAGATGGTGATGTAGCTGGTATTAAAACGGTTACCATAGAAATAGAAGGCGATTTTGCTTTTGGATATCTCAAAGGTGAAAACGGTGTACATAGATTAGTGAGAGTAAGCCCCTTCAACGCTCAAGGAAAACGAATGACCTCTTTTGCTTCTGTTTATGTTTATCCCTTAGTTGATGACACGATAGAAATTAAAATTAATCCAGCAGATATTACTTGGGATACCTTCCGTTCGGGAGGTGCTGGAGGGCAAAATGTAAACAAAGTAGAAACAGGAGTTCGTCTGAGACACGCTCCCTCTGGAATTGTAATTGCAAACACAGAAACTCGGCATCAGTTCAAAAATAAAGAAAAAGCACTGCAATTATTAAAATCGCAATTGTATGAAATTGAAATGCGGAAACGCTTAGAAGCCAGAAATGAAATTGAAGGAAACAAACTAAAAATTGAATGGGGAGCACAAATTAGAAGCTATGTATTAGACGATAGAAGAGTAAAAGACCATAGAACTAATTTTACTGTAAACGACCCCGACAAAGTATTAAATGGTGAGCTTGATGGATTTTTAAAAGCCTATTTAATGTTATTTGGAAAAAATTGATTACTAATTTGATAACAACAAGAGAGCATACTCCCTTGTCAAAAATAACCAATAACCAATAACCAATAACTAATAACTAATAACTAATAACTAATGACTAATAACTAATAACTAATGACTAATAACTAATGACTAATAACTAATGACTAATAACTAATGACTAATAACTAATGACTAAATTAAAAATATACCACAACCCCAGATGTAGTAAAAGCAGAGAAACATTGCAACTCATTAATAATGCTCAAGCAGATGTTGAAATTATTGATTATCAGAAAACAAGTATCACAAAAAAAGAAATAGAAGATGTTTTGATGAAGTTAAATATGACTCCCGAACAGCTCGTTAGAAAAAGTGAAGCACTCTACAAAGCAAATTATAAGAATAAAAAATTTGGCAAAGAAGAATGGATACAAATTTTAATAGAAAACCCTATATTAATTGAACGACCAATTGTTGTGAAAGGAAACAAGGCAGTGCTTGGAAGACCGCCTGAAAATGTGTTAGAATTACTAAAAAACTAATCTTCCAACCCAGCTAACTCACGAATAAACTTTGGAGCAACCTTATTGATTAAATAGAGCTTAATAGAACCCGGAACAACAATAGTAAACAAGAACATCAATATCCACATTGCCATAAAAAAGATAAAGAAGAAAAAAACCCAGCCTAAAGCTACCATAATATCAAGTTTTAGAAATTTATAGGTGTAAAAGTAGAAAAAAATAAAATATAACAATATAAAATAATCACTTAAA
Organism: Vicingaceae bacterium; assembly: GCA_019429185.1. GTDB lineage: Bacteria > Bacteroidota > Bacteroidia > Flavobacteriales_E > Vicingaceae > BRH-c54. The sequence continues at coordinate 6,467 of JAHYJH010000124.1, read as the reverse complement.
ATTTTACAAAATGGAATATCGAATTGAAAAAGACACCATGGGAGAAGTTAAAGTCCCTGCTAACAAGTATTGGGGAGCTCAAACCGAACGCTCAAGAAACAATTTTAAAATTGGGCCAGCCGCATCTATGCCGCTCGAAATTATTTATGGGTTTGCTTACTTAAAAAAAGCAGCTGCCTATGCAAATTGCGAATTAGGCGTTTTATCTACCGAAAAAAGAGATTTAATAGCAAAAGTTTGTGATGAAATTCTTGCTGGGAAACTAGACGATCAGTTTCCGTTAGTAATTTGGCAAACTGGCTCGGGAACGCAAAGCAATATGAACGTAAACGAAGTTATTGCCAACAGAGCTCAAGAATTAGCTGGAGGAAAAATTGGAGAAGGAGAAAAAGCCATTCAGCCTAATGATGATGTAAATAAATCGCAATCATCTAACGATACTTTCCCAACAGGAATGCACATTGCGTGTTATAAAATGGTGGCAGAAAAAACTATTCCTGGCGTAGAAAAATTGAGAGATACCTTGCAACAAAAAGTAGAAGCGTATAAAAATGTAGTTAAAATAGGTAGAACACACTTAATGGATGCGACTCCTCTAACTATTGGTCAAGAATTTTCGGGGTATGTTTCCCAGCTAAATCACGGGTTAAAAGCATTAAAAAACACCTTACACCATTTATCGGAATTGGCATTAGGAGGAACTGCTGTTGGAACAGGATTAAACACACCAAATGGATATGATGTGTTAGTTGCACAAAAAATTGCCGATTTCACAGGATTGCCTTTTATTACTGCCGAAAACAAATTTGAAGCATTAGCCGCCCACGATGCCTTTGTGGAAACACACGGAGCATTGAAACAATTGGCAGTTTCATTAAATAAAATTGCCAATGATATTCGTATGATGGCTTCAGGACCTCGTTCGGGAATTGGTGAATTAATTATTCCAGCCAACGAACCCGGATCTTCTATTATGCCCGGAAAAGTTAATCCAACCCAATGCGAAGCCTTAACAATGGTTGCTGCTCAGGTGATGGGCAACGATATGGCAATAACTGTGGGAGCAACGCAAGGACATTATGAACTCAATGTTTTTAAACCAATGTTGGCATATAATTTATTGCAAAGTGCCGAACTGCTTGGTGATGCTTGTGTTTCGTTTAACGATAATTGTGCCGTTGGAATTGAACCCAATTACCCTGTAATTGAAAAATTATTAAACAATTCATTGATGTTGGTTACAGCACTTAACACCAAAATTGGTTATTACAAAGCAGCCGAAATTGCCAATACAGCCCATAAAAACGGAACAACCTTGCGTGAAGAAGCCGTTCGTTTGGGATATGTAACAGATGAGGAATACACCGATTGGGTGAAACCCGAAGAAATGATAGGAAGTTTGAAGTGAGTTAAAAAATCCTAACAGGCTTTACTAAACCACAAACCTAACAGGTTTCAAAAACCTGTTAGGTTTAATAAAAATCAAAACCAATGAAACGAGCCATGCTAAACATTTTAATACACAGGAGAATGATTATTGGCGACTTCCATGTGTCCGATAAAAAACAATAAATATAAACACATGAAAAAAAAATACCAAGCACATCCTTGGCACGGAATAAAAATAGGAGCTAATGCACCCATTGAGGTAATGTCTTTTATTGAAATGACACCAAGTGATTCTGTAAAGTATGAAGTTGACAAAGCCTCTGGATTTTTAAAAGTAGATAGACCTCAAAAATTTTCAAATGTTGTTCCTGCTTTGTATGGATTTATTCCACAAACCTACTGTGCAGAAGAAGTTGGTAAATTTTGTATGGAAAAAACAGGTAAAACTAACATTATGGGCGATGGTGACCCTTTAGACATTTGTGTGCTTACCGAAAGAAACATTACACACGGAAATATAATTGTTCCTGCCATCCCTATTGGAGGTTTCCGAATGATAGATAATAATGAAGCTGATGATAAAATCATAGCCATTCTTAAAGGAGATGAAGTTTATGGACAATGGAACGATGTGCTCGAATGTCCTGTTTCGTTGATTAATAGACTAAAACATTATTTTTTAACCTATAAAGCCATCCCGGGAGAAAACACACAACGTGTTGAAATTTCGCACATTTATGGAAAAGAAGAAGCTATGGAGGTAATTAAAAGAAGTCAACTTGATTATCAAAAACATTTTGGATAATCCCTAATTTCCATTCTTAAAAGCCAAAACAAATTGTAACTTTGGCAAAAAATTAGCTACATCACAAAGTTGTAAATGAAGAAACTCACGTTATATTTTTTCTTTTTATTAATAAACTATTCGGCTTTTGCTCAATTGGTTTTTAATACTTCCTACCATAATTTAGGCGAAGTAAATAAGCAAGATGCTAAATACTATGATTTTACACTCACCAATGCTGGAACGCAAGAAGCAAAAATTATTCGTGTTGAAGAACCTTATGGCGTTAGCGTTAGATTTTCTTCAAAAGTAATTCTTCCTGATAGCACAATTATCATTCGGATAAAATACACCCCAAAAAGAAAGGAAGTTTTTAAGGTTGATGTCCCTGTTTGGGTAAACATCCAAAATCAACCAATTACATTTACGTTAGAGGGTGATGCCAAAACATTTGACATAAAAGAGTCTTTGCAAAGTCCAGATTTTATTTCTACAAAAAAAATAGATGAAGACCGAACCGAATTACTAATAAAAGTATTAGACATAAACACCAAACAACCCATAAACAACGCTACAATTGAAATTATTTGGGATGGATTAGTGTATAAACAACTTAAAACCAACAGAAGTGGAGAAACTAGCCAAACATTAAAAAATGACGCTTATTATTTTGTTATAAATGCCGAAGGATACGGAACAGAAGAACGAGCAATAGAAATTAATTCGGAAAATAATAGCATAACTTTTTTGATGGGAGAACCCAACCCAGAAGAATTAATAGCGGAAAAAGTAGATACGGTTATAGAAGAACCATTTGTTCCAGAACCGAAAGACACTATTTCAACTGCAGCAATGCCTGTGAGTTTATATGCCGAAAATAACATTGTTTTTTTGATTGACGCATCTGTTTCGATGAAACAAGAAGGTCGAATGGATTTGCTTAAAGCGGCAATGATAGAATTATTGAACGGACTTCGTTCTATTGATAAATTAGCAATAGTAACTTATGCATCTACCGTTGAGGTAGTTTTGGAATCACAATTTGTGAAAGATAAAGCTCAAATTACGCAAATCATTCAAGATTTATCAGCAGGTGGCAGAACCGCTGGAGCTCAAGGACTTGAAAAGGCTTATGAAATAGCCCTTCAAAACAAACTTACCAAAGGAAACAACCTTATTATTTTAGCCACAGATGGAGCTTTTAATGTTAGTAAAGATGATAAGGCAAACATAGAACAAAAGGCAGCAAATCAAATTTACATATCAGTAGTTGGTGTGAAAAATGAAAAATGGACAGAAAAATCAATGATGACTATTGCTGAACTTGGTAATGGAAGCTATCTCAACATAAAATCATATAAACAAGCAAAAGAAACATTGCTCAACGAAATAAAACAAAAATCTAAGAAGAAGTGAGTTGAAAATTGAAAATGGGTAATTGAAAAAAAATCTGCGACAATCTGTGCGATCTGCGGGAGAAAAATGTGTGAATTTGTGAATAAAAAATCAGCGTTCTAAAAAAATGAAAAAGAAAATAGCAATATTAGGTTCAACAGGTTCAATTGGCACGCAAACACTTGAAGTAATTGAAGAACACGCTGATAAATTTGAAGTTGAAGTGCTTACTGCAAATTCCAATGCCGATTTATTAATTGAACAAGCCCTGAAATTTAAGCCAAATGCGGTTGTTATTGTTGATGAAACTCATTACAAAAAAGTTTCAGAAGTATTGTGGGAACATGACATCAAAACCTATTCAGGCATAGAAGCCCTTGCACAAATAGTAGAAATGGAAGCTATCGACATTGTTCTGACAGCTTTAGTAGGTTATGCAGGATTACTTCCAACCATTAATGCCATTAAAGCAAAAAAAACTATTGCGTTAGCCAATAAAGAAACCTTAGTTGTTGCAGGAGAGCTCATAACAAAGTTGGCAAGAGAAAATCAGGTAGCCATTTTACCTGTTGATTCAGAGCATTCGGCTATTTTTCAATGTTTGGTTGGCGAATTTCAAAACAACATAGAAAAAATTTATTTAACTGCATCTGGAGGTCCTTTTAGAGGAAAAACAAGAGACGAACTTCTTAATATTACCAAAGAACAAGCATTAAAACATCCCAATTGGGAAATGGGAGCTAAAATCACGATAGATTCTGCAACCCTAATGAACAAAGGTTTTGAGGTAATTGAAGCGAAATGGTTATTTAATCTAAAACCCGAACAAATAGATGTTATTGTGCATCCGCAATCTATCATACATTCGTTAGTACAATTTGAAGATGGAAGCATGAAAGCCCAATTGGGATTACCTGACATGAAACATCCCATTCAATACGCACTTTCATTCCCACAACGTATTTTTTCAAAATCGGCACGCTTCAATTTTTTAGACTATCCCCAACTTACTTTTGAACAACCTGATACAGATACCTTTTTAAACCTAAAATTAGCTTATTTAGCACTCGAAAAAGGAGGGAATTTAGCTTGTATCTTAAACGCAGCCAATGAAATAGCAGTTGAAGCTTTTTTGAACGATAAAATAGCATTTTTGCAAATAGCAGCAATTAACCAACAATGTATGAAAAACGTACCTTTTATTGAGCATCCAACCCTCGAAGATTACATTAAAACCAATGAATTAGCAAGGGAAGTTGCATTGACACTGGTGGATTAATGTTACATTTCTTTCGCTATATTCTAACACCTATAACACAAACATCGTCAATTTGTTCTAAACTTCCTTTCCATTCTTCAAAAGCTTGGTCGATAAGTTCTTTTTGTTTTTCTATCGTTTCATTTTGAATAGTTAAAAGTAGCTTTTTGAAATTGGCAGCTTTAAATTTTTTGTTTTTATCTCCTCCAAATTGATCCACATATCCATCACTAAAAATATAAATGGTGTCTCCTTTTTCTAATGTTATGTTATGAGTTGTATATGGCTCTGGATTGTCAAATTTTCCTATAGGTTGCTTGTTGGCTTTAATTTCTTCAACCTCTGTTGAACCCTTTCTAATTATCCAAAGAGGGTTGTTTGCTCCAGCATACTGTAATTTATTTCCTTCTAAAGAACAAAGTGCTATATCCATTCCGTCTTGAACTTGCTCTTCGCTTTTTTCAAATTCTGCAATTACAATCTCTCTAGTTTTATCTAATATTTTTCCCGGATCTGTTAGTCCATACTCTCTTACACTTCTATTTAATCCATTATTACAAACCACACTTACCATTGCTCCTGGAACTCCATGTCCTGTACAGTCTGCTGCTGCGAAAAGGATGACGGAAGCAGCTTCCATCCAGTAAAAATCTCCTGCAACGATGTCTTTGGGTTTATATAAAATAAAACTGTCGGGTAAATATTTGTCAACTAATTTTTTAGAAGGCAATATAGCACTTTGAATTCTTTTAGCATATTGAATACTATCTGTTATTTCTTTATGTTTTTCTTCTATAATTTGTTTTTGCAAATTTGTTTCTTGTTCTTTTTCTTCGATAATATTTTTTTGTTTTTGAGAAATTTTAAAACGATTATACATTACTCCGGCAAATACTAATACTAATACTAACCCACCATATAGCCCATATTGCTGATTTCGTTTTACCGTAAGTTCTATTTGATGTTTGGCAATTTCTATTTCTTTTATCTTTTTCTCCTTTTCATAAGCTACACTATCTGCTACTGCTTTTCTTTGATAACTAAATTGCAATTCTTTATTTCGAGCTTGTTCAACATTCATTTCCTTAACCTTACTTTTTGCAAGCTTGTAATATTTAAGAGCATTCTCATAGTCTTTTGTTTCTTCATAAAAATCTGACAGTTTTTTATAACTACTTAATAAATTATGCGCATTATTTAAACCACTAGCAACTTCAAGCCCCATTAAATAATATTTTTTTGCATCTTTTAAATTTCCTAATTTTTTATAGTTAGTTCCAATATTCATATACATAGAATAATATAAAGACTTGTCGTTATCTAATTTTTTATTTGTCTCTATAACATCCTCATATAATTTAATTGCTTTATTATAATCTCCTCTACTACTACTTAGACTCGCAAGTGCAGTAGTTGAATACATAACTCCTTTTTTTGAACCTATTTTTTTATGGAGATTATAGCTTTCCATGTAATATTTTTCAGCCTTATTAAAATCTTTTATTTTATTACTATAGGGGACTTCTATTAATTAAATTACCGTTAATAACAACTTTCAAAATGTTAATAACAATTTGACAATCAGGATAATATATTAAATTGCAATATGTATTTTTGTCAAAAAAATAAAGATGAAAACAC
>JAHYJH010000008.1 GCA_019429185.1 Vicingaceae bacterium | reverse complement strand
ACATGGAGAATTTAAATCGGTGGATAGTTTGGAAAAACAAATAGCTGATTTTATCTGTTACTACAACAATATCTTAAGCAAGCCTATTAATTGGGCTTTTAACACTGTTAAATACCGACAGAAACTTGCAAGTTAATGCACTAGTGAATTACTTTATTTACATTATAAGAATAAAAATGAATTTAAGAAATCATTAGCGTTTTTAGAAATTCTAAGTAGTATGCGTATTATGGATAAAGAAAAAAAATATCAAAAAGATATTTTTAAACAACAATATGATTTTGAATACAAGCAAAAATTAGAGCAAGACAGTATTCAAACATTAAAAGAAATGGAAATAACCAATTTAAAACATCAACAAGAAGTGAGTAATCAAAAAAGAAACACTTTTATGAGTTTGACTGGACTTTTTATAGCAATCTTAATAGGTGGAATATTATTTATTTCTATAAAAAAAACAAAAAAGAAGAACGAAGAATTAATAAATAAGAATGAGGTTATTTCATTTCAAAAATCTGTCCTTGAAGATAAAAATCAAGAAATTAGAGATTCTATTATCTATGCTAAACGAATTCAAAATGCAATTTTACCTCCTCTTAAATTAGTTAAAGAGTATTTACCACAATCATTTATTCTATACACTCCTAAAGACATTGTTGCAGGTGATTTTTATTGGATAGAACATAAAAATGATACTATTTTATTTGCCGCTGCTGATTGTACAGGGCATGGTGTCCCTGGAGCAATGGTTAGTGTTGTTTGTAACAATGGATTAAATAGAAGCGTTAGAGAACATGGACTAACTGACCCAGGCAAAATACTTGATAAAACTAAAGAAATTGTAATACAAGAATTTGAAAAAAGTGATGAAGATGTAAAAGACGGAATGGATATTTCACTCTGTAGCCTTAAATTTTCCAAAAGTCATATAAAACTTCAATGGGCTGGAGCTAATAATCCTTTATGGATTATAAGACCAATTCACTCTGAAATGAAAGCTAATTCATTAAATAATGGATTTGAGTTACTAGAATATAAAGGAGACAAACAACCCATTGGTAAATATTCTACAGAGGAATCTTTTACAACACATTCCATCGAACTCCAAAAAGGAGATTCTATCTATGTTTTTACAGATGGTTTTGCAGATCAATTTGGTGGAGAAAAGGGAAAGAAATTAATGTATAAACCATTTAAGGAATTGCTTTTATCAATACAAGAAAGCAATATGGATGAACAAAAAGAAATTTTAGAGAAGTATTTCGAATCTTGGAAAGGTACTTTAGAGCAGGTTGACGATGTTTGTATTATAGGCGTTAGAATATGATGTAAACGAATCAGCCTGCCCCAGTTTATTCGGCTAAAGCCAAACTGTAATAAATGCAGCAGCGACTAACAAAAGAAAGTAATTGATTTTTTGTGTGAATTAAATGCTTAAACCTTTTTTACGCGTACAGCGTTCAACCCTTTTTGTCCTTGCTCCAATTCAAAAGAAACTTTATCGTTTTCTCCTATTTCATCAATTAAACCACTAACGTGAACAAAATATTTTTCTTGGTTGTCGGTGTCTAAAATAAAACCATAGCCTTTTGAGGTGTCAAAGAAAGAAACTTTTCCTTTTCTAAAAGGATTAACTTCTTCATTTACTCTTTTAGAAACTCCAATTTCTATACTATCTGCATCAATTACCTTTTTTTTCTTTGTTGGATCTGGTGGCGTGTCTGTTATCCTACCATATTCATCAACATAAGCTATCATTGAATCAAAACCACCACCAGTATTTGACTTTCGGTCTTCTTTTTTCGCCAATTTATCTTGACGTTTTTTTAATCTTTTCTTTTCTATTTCTTTTTTATTATAGGTTTGCTGCGATTTTGCCATAGGTAAGTTTAGTTTTTAATGTTTTGGTGTTAAATGCTTTATATAATAATGAAAAATTAGTTCCACATTTTACCCTACAAAATTACGCTTTTAGAAGATATAATTTATCTTATTAACTAATAAAATCAAGCCCTTTCCATTAAAGTTACTTTATCTCCTTCATGTATTAATCCTTCGCTAATAACTTTACCAAAAACTCCTCCTCTCCAATTTAGTGTTAATGCTTGTTTTAATCCTTTACACACTTCATCCATGGAATCACAAGGAATTAATTCACCTGTAATTTCTATATAAAAATCATTAATTTTCAGAATATCACCTGTGGAATTTTCAAGGTCTATTCCTTCAATAATAATATTTGCATTTCGTTTTGTCCAATGAATTTTTCTTTTTAGCTCTTCACACACACTGTTCCAGCTTTCTATGGTCATAATTGAAACTTGTTTATCGTCTTTTCTTGCTCCTCGATAATCATCGCCAATTCCATGCTCAAAAGATGCTTTTGCAGAAGCATAAACAACCATTTCTGTTCCTTTTTTTTCTTTACCTGCTATTCCAATTACTTTTCCCATGCTGTAAAATTAACTATTTTTACTTGATAATATAATCTCAAATGCTTCGGAATTAATCCAATTTTGAGTTTTAGAAGTATCAATTATTTTAATAATTTTAGGATAAAACTCTTTTTGCATGGTATGTTCATTAATAAAATAAATTGCTTGCTCAAAACTAGTAAGCATACTTTTATAAAAAGATGCTTGATTGACTGTTTTGATCTGTGTGTATGCTTGTGCTATTTCGATGTTGTATAACATTAACTCAGCAATGATGTAATTATCTACTCCTAATTGAATAAAATGTTTGATTAAGTTTTGAGCAACAGAACGCCTCATTTTCGGTTTACGATTGTTTATTGGAAAATATTCTTTCGATATTTTAAATTTTGCTTCATCTAACAGTTTTTGTTCATTAGGTTTAAACACAAAGTTATAAAAGGTTTTAACCTCATTAAATCGTTCATATAAATCAATAATTTGTTCTTCTAATTGCTTTTTTTTAAGTGAAGCTAAATATAACTTTAGGTCTTTTTTACTCATTTTTAGTTTTTATTATACATGAAACGAGCCATGTTAAAAATTACAACACACAGGAAGATGATTAAAGGCGACTTCCATCTGACCAAATTAATACAATAAATATAAACAGATGAAATTACAACTAATTTTTGAAATTACGAATTAAATTAATAGACTACCTGAAAAAGAGATATTTAAGCCAAATTGCCTGATTTTATTGATAATTTGATTCAAAATTAATTTGATTTTTTTTATAAAATATTACTTTTATCAAAATTTTAATACTATTGTTGATTTTCAAAATGAATAAGCTTTTTAATCCTGACACTTCTTTTTTTAATAACTATTTCGACAAAGGGCTTTATTTGCTTGCGTGGCGAATTTCTATTGTTTTCATCTTCATTTTTACTATCATCGCTTTTTTTTACAGTTTTTCGGGTTTTACGGCTGTAATTCCTTCCATTTTGGTTTTATTAGTTGGAGTTTTTTGTTTACTCTTTTTACATTTTACTAAAAAAACAAAAGTAGTTTTTTGGATATATGCAGTAAGTGGCACCTTGTTGGCTCATTACGCCATGAATACCGTATTAAATTTAACTCATTATGTAGATTTTCTATGGATAATGATTTGCATTTACATTGCTTTTGTAGGTCTAGGTAGGAAAGTTGGAGTTAGCTTCATTATTTTTAATGCCCTTCTTTTAGGGTTCTTCTTTTTTTTCACATTAAACAAACACGTTGAAATTCTTCAACCACGAACAAATTTTGAATTGATAGGTGAATTTATTGAAGTGCTTTTTGCCCTTTTTGTTGTAAGCTACCTTACTTATCAATACTTGATTTTTCAATCTTATTCTAAAAAAGAGTTAGAAAAAGCATATTTTGAACTTGAAAACCAAAATGAGCTAATAACCATTAGGAACAATGAAAACATACTTTTGGTAAAAGAAGTGCATCATCGAGTTAAAAATAATTTACAAATTATTACCAGTTTATTGAGGTTGCAAAAAAACACATTAAACCCAGATGTTGCTCAAAAGTTTGATGAAGCCATTAATCGAATTATGACCATGGCTTTAATTCATAGCAAACTCTATCAATCTGATGATTTATCAAAGGTAAATATTGAATCTTATATTAATGATTTGGTAAATGAAATATTATCCTCTCTATCCTCTAATGAAAATATTGCAACAAACATTTATTCTAATTATAATTCAGTTGGACTAAAAACCATAGTTCCTCTTGGCTTGTTGTTAAATGAACTGCTATCAAATTCTTTTAAACACGCATTTAAAAACAACGAAAAAGGAGAAATAACTATAGAAATTACAACGGAAAATGAAATTGATTTCACATTCAAATACAGCGACACAGGAACTTGGAAAGAAAACCAATCTCCTAAATTTAATTTTGGTTTAGAGTTGATAGAAACGCTTACTAGCCAAATGGAAGGTAATTTTAAAAGAAATGAATCTAGCTATGAGTTTCATTTAAAGAATTTGGATATTGATTACGCTCCACTCAAATCTAATTTCGAACAAGTCCTTTTGTAATTCATTTTGAAAATATACATTGAAAACAAAATTATTTCATATTTAATTTTGACTTACCTTTGATTGTTGTAATAATAAAATTATGGAAACAAAATTTATAAACAGTATTAGAATTAAATTTTTTATAGGAGCTATTTTTTTACTTTTAATTCCTGTTTTCAGTTCTTTTGCACAAGATACCTTGCAGAATAACAGTGAATATGTTCCTGAAAAAACATATTTAATTATTAAAAATAATGGTACTGAATATATTGGTGAAATTCTTTCAGATGATGGTCGAGAAATTTTAGTGAACACACTAAAATTAGGAAAATTATACATTCCTAAACACGAAATAAAATCAATTAGTTTAGTAAATAAAGAAGAAGTAATTGCAGCAAAACTTCCCGAAGATGATTTTTTCTCGTCCCGATATTTTATTACTACAAATGGATTTAACCAAAAAAAAGGCGACCACTATCTTTTAATGCACATATTTGGTCCTGAAGTTCAATTTGCTGTTACGGATAACATAACAGTTGGAGGACTGACTTCTTGGATAGGAATGCCTATCGTTTTATCTTTAAAATATTCTGCAAAATTAACAGATAACCTTCATGTTGGAGCTGGTGTTTTAGGAGGCTCATTAAGTTGGTCAAACATATCTGCTAATGGGGTTTTACCTTATGGCTCTGTTACTATAGGTAACTTAAAAAACAACATTACCTTTTCTGGTGGATGGATATTTGTTCAAGACGCAAATCAAACACCTACCGAGTCCCATGAATCAGTTTTGTTTTCTGTTGCTGGAATGGTTCGGTTAGGAGAAAAAGTATCGTTTGTTGTTGATTCATTTGGTTTTAAAGAAACTAATAGCGATGTAGTTGTAGTTATGCCAGGAATTAGAATAGGAAGTAATAAAAATGCCTTTCAAATTGGGCTAACTCAAGTATATGTTGACGATAGATTTATTCCTTTTCCTATCCCAACATTAGGCTGGTTCAAAAGATTTTAAGCGTTAATATGAAACTTAACCAATGCATCAATAGGCTGTTTTATAATCTTATTTATTTCTACTTGGTAAGTAGATGCTATTTCTCGTATAAAATTTTGATAATAAAAAGCAACTGAACCAACCAAATTTAATTTATAATCTCTGTAATTTGGATATTTACAGATGTACTTCTCAAAAAATTCATTCATGCAAACAGTAATCAATGCACTGATTTTCTCATCCTTAGTATGTGCATAAACAAAACGGCTAAATTGAGCTAAAAACCGATTAGGTAACGCTTGTTTATAAACTGCATCCAAAATTTTATTAAGGCTTAGATCTGGATAAGTTTTTGAAAATTCCGCATTAATTTCTTCAGAAAATTCATGATGCAAATAATTTTTTATAAAATTCATCCCTAAATGAGCTCCACTTCCCTCATCTCCCAACAAATATCCTAACGCAGGAATGTTACTTGTAATTTTATCCCCATCATACAAACAAGTGTTTGCTCCTGTTCCTAAAATAGCAACTAACCCTGGTTTGTTTCCAGAAACAGCTCTGGCTGCTGCTAGTAAATCATGCTCTACATCAATTTGTGCATTATTAAAAAACAATTGTAATGCGGTTTGAATAATATTACTCTTTTCTGAAGACGAACATCCAGCTCCATAGAAAAAAACCTGTTTAACTTCTGCTTTGTTTTTGTTTAATGCACTCTTTGATAGTTCAGCAAAAATCTCATTTTCATCAATAAAATAAGGATTAAAACCAATCGTTTCTATTGAATAAACTTGGTTGCTATTACTGTCAACCAATCTCCAATCTGTTTTTGTTGAACCACTATCTGCTATTAATATCATATTAAATTATATTTTTAAAGAGCAATAAATTTTGGTTAAACTTTTATCAAAAAAAAAGCTAATATTGAAAAAATCAATATTAGCTTTTTTTTGAATAATTTTTTTATTAACGCACAATTACTTTCTCAGTTTTTATTATTTCACCATTAACTTTAACAGCATAAAAATAAATTCCTGCTTTTAAATTTTCAACATTAATTTTAAGAATTCCTTTATTCGTTTTTAAATTATGTGTTTCAATTTTTTGTCCCAAAACATCATACAAATCAATAGTTGAATTTGTTGTATTTCCTCCTTTAATAGAATAATTAATAGTTAAATCATCTGAAACAGGATTTGGAAAGATGCTAAAATCAATATTATTAGATGATAGTTTATCGATAGAAAGAATTTCACCATTATCAATTATGCCATTTCCATTTGCATCACCTCCCACTTCCCAAATATCAATTATACCATTTCCATTCATATCACCAGTAATTTCATTGCCATCAATAATTCCATTTAAATTTACATCTCCAGCAATTTCGCTTCCATCAATAATAGTATTTCCATTTATATCGCCAGCTGGATTACCATTGGCAGTCCAAACAATGTAGCAAGCTGATGAATCAGTTGGATTAGTGTTATCAAAGACACTCACTTTCCAAACACCAAAATCGCCTGTTATCCAACCAAAAGAAAAAGGAGCTACTTTCAGTTGATTATAAGACCCCATAGCAGGAGCTGTAGCGTAAGAAAAAGTTTGACCTGTTGAAACACCATCGTTTGCAATATAACATGCTGTTCCAAAGCACACTTGCCACTCTGTTGCTGTTGTATTTGCAATTTCCCAAACTGTGCAATCGAAGTTAATAGGATTTGCTGAATTATTAACAACATGAAATTCAGTAGTTGACATGTTCATCCCACTATCATATATATAATGAGTACGTCCGCTCATAATAGTACTGGATGGGTCTTGCAACTCAAGATTTTGTGCAGAAAGACTTCCTGCAAAAATAAATGCACTTAAATAGAGTAATTTTCTTTTCATAGTAATATTTTTTTAATTTATATGTCCAAAAATAGACATAGATTTAATTAAAATCTAATAATAACCCAAATAACACGTTACATTAAATAAAAAAGAAAACAAATAATAAAACCTATTTCGATGATTTTAAATTTACATTAAATACTTATTATCAATAGTTTATTATTTTATATCAATTAAAAATGTAAATTTAGAAATAAAATAATAATTGTTTTATCATTGTTTTATAAAAAATGAAATAAATACATTTGTCTTGAAAAAATTATTTATAAACAAAAATCATAACTATGAAAAAAAATTTACTCACGGCTGTATGTGTTGCTGTAGGAATGAGTTCTTTTGCTCAACTACCAGTTAGTCAAACACCAGAAAACAAAAATGTTATCTTAGAAGAATTTACAGGAATACATTGTACATATTGTCCAGATGGGCATAAAAGAGCAGATCAACTAAGAGCTGCAAATCCAAACGATGTATTTATTCTTAATATTCATGTTGGTAGTTATGCCGTACCTAATGGAAGTGAACCTGACTTTAGAACTAGTTTTGGCACTGCAATTGTTAATCAAACAGGATTAACTGGATATCCTGCCGGAACAGTTAACAGGCATTTATTTAGTGGCTTATCACAAGGTAGTGGAACAGCAATGGGTAGAGGGGACTGGGCAAGTGCTGCTAACACAATTTTATCTCAAGCATCTTATGTTAATGTTGCATGTGAAGCAAATCTAGATGTTAGCACTAGGGTTATTACTGTTGATGTTGAGGCATATTTCACTGGAACAGGAGCTCCTTCATCTATGAATTTAAATGTAGCTTTAACTCAAGATAACATAGAAGGACCTCAAACGGGTGGATCAACATGGTATCCTGCAATGATTCAACCAAACGGTAAGTATTTACACAATAAAATGTTGCGACACTTTTTAACTGGTCAATGGGGTGATATTATCACAACAACTACACAAGGCACATTGGTTCAACGTCAATATACCTATACTATTCCAACAGCAATAAATGGTGTACCAGTTGAGTTGAGCGATCTTAAAGTTATTTCTTATATCATTGAGGGTCAACAAGAAATTATTACTGGTTCATCTGGACCTATCACATTTACTGGTTTAAATTTTACTAACAATGCTAAATTAAAAAGTGTTGAATCCGATAATGAAGTATGTGGTTCTGTGGTAACACCTACAGTAAAAATTCAAAATTATGGCAACGCTGTAATGACAGCTGCAACTATTTCTTACAATGTGAATGGAGGAACTCCAATGACTTATCCTTGGACAGGTTCATTAAATTCTCTAGCTAGTGCAACGGTTAATTTACCAGCCTATTCTTTCAATGATTTGGGTAATAACACACTAAATGTAACAATAACTGATGTTAATGGTGGTGCTGATGGAGATATGACTGATAATAGTGGTACAAAAAACAACATTACAAATACTACAGCTTCAAGTACAGGAACAAATTATACGTTAACCGTTATACAAGACAGATATGGTTCTGAAATTACCTGGGAAATTATTGATAATGCTACAGGAAGTCCTATTCCTGGTGGAACAGGTGGACCATACACAGATTTAGCTGCTACAGGAACTTTAGCTCATGTACATAATGTTACACTTTCTAATACAGGATGTTATACTTTTACCATCTTCGATGCGTATGGTGATGGAATTAATTCAGGTTACGGTGCAGGAAGTGTTAGATTTGAAAATAGCAATAGTGTTGCTGTGTTTACAAGTAATGGACAATATAGCTCTTCTTATCGCAAACCATTTGAAATAACTTCTTTAATTGCTGGAATTAAAGAATCTGATGTTGCATCTGAATTCACTATCTATCCTAATCCAACAAATGATAAATCTACCATCTCATTCTATTTAACTGAATCTAGTTTAGTAAGTATAGATGTTTATAACACTATGGGAAGTATTGTTTATTCAAGTCCAACTAAAACAATGAATGTTGGAAATCAACAACTAATTGTTGATGGTACTGAATTACCTAATGGCATATATTTTGTAAACCTTACAATAGGAAATCAAATCGTTACCAAAAAAATATCTGTACTTAAGTAATACTTTTAATAATTACTAAAAAATAATAGTGGGGTGATAAAAAAAATCCTCACTATTATTTTTTTAACCTTAGCCTAAAATGAAAAAAATACAACTTTTACTAATCCTTTCTATAACACTCATCAGTTTTGCTTTCATACCTCAATCAGACAACAGAACTATCCCCTCAGCAAATATTAAAAATTTAGATGGTGGTGATGTAAACACAACTGAACTTCAAAACAATGGTAAGCCAATGATTATAAGTTTTTGGGCAACATGGTGTAGTCCATGTAAAAGAGAATTAAACAACATTGCCGAACTTTATGATGATTGGGTAGAAGAAACAGGTGTTAAACTCATAGCTATTTCAATTGATGATGCACGAAACGCTGGAAAAGTAGCTCCTTATGTGAATGGAAAAGGATGGGAATTTGAAGTGTATTTGGATGCAAATCAAGATTTTAAAAGAGCTTTGAATGTAAATAATGTGCCTCACACTTTTTTAGTTAATGGAAAAGGAGAAATAGTTTGGCAACATAATTCTTACTCTGAAGGAGATGAATATGAATTATACAAACAAGTAAAAAAATTATTAGAAGCGAAATAACATTCAAAAAAACATTATTAATTTGAATAAACCCGATTTTTTTATAGTTTCGGGTTTATTTTTTCACTTCAACAATCACTATGAATATTACAAAAAATATTGTTATAATTTTATTATCACTAATAACAATCTTATCAAATAAATTATCGGCACAAGGAATTGAGCAAATACTTTCAAAAGGAGAGGTACACGGAAACTTTCAATTAGATATGCAATACTATAAAGAGGACAGCTTAATTGGAGCTCAAGCAGTACCCGAAGATGTGTTAATGAATGGTTTTGCAAACTTTATTTATACCAATGGAAATTTTGAGGCTGGAGTTCGATATGAAAGTTATTTGAATACAATGTTAGGTTTTCCTGTTAAGTATAAAGGAAATGGTATTGGCTACAGATATGCGTCTTTTACCAATAAAGAAATGAAAATTACCGTAGGAAATTATTATGAACAATTTGGAAATGGATTAATATTTCGTTCTTACGAAGAAAGAGGTCTAGGATATGACAATGCAATGGATGGAATCAGAATTAACTATAAAATTACAGAAGGACTTCATGTAAAAGGAATAATAGGGAAACAACGCTACTATTTTGAAACAGGCGAAGGTATAGTTAGAGGAATTGATGGTGAGTTAATGATTAATGATTTTTTTGGAGGTTCATTAGCTGAAAGTAAAACAAAATTAACATTAGGAGGAAGCTTTATTAGTAAATATGAAGCCGACCAAAGCTCTCAATATATTCTTCCTGAGAATGTAGGAGCTTATGCAGGACGATTTATTTTGCAAAGAGGAAAAATACGTTTCGATGGCGAATACGCTAAAAAAATTAACGACCCTTCAGCAGACAATTACTTCATTTATAAAGAAGGCGAAGCGTTTTATCTTCAATCCTCCTACTCCACAAAAGGGTTTGGATTAACTTTATCTGCAAAAGGTGTTGACAATATGAGTTTTAGGTCGGAACGCAATGCATCGCTCACTGATTTACAAATTAATTATTTACCCGCTTTAACCAAGCAACACGCCTATAATTTATTAGCTACTTTATATCCTTATGCCACTCAACCTAATGGTGAAATTGCTTTTCAAGGAGAATTAGTTTATAAATTTAAAAAAGAAACGCTTTTAGGTGGAAAATATGGAACAAGCTTGTTAATCAACTATTCAACAGTTTACAATATTGATTCTACAAAAATAGTCGGAAATGATTCTCTTAGACAAGGTTACACAACAAAAATTTTTTCAATAGGTAATGAAAAATATTTCGATGAAATAAATATAGAAATTACTAAAAAGTTTAGTCCAAAATTAAAAGGTATTTTCACCTACTCCAATTTAATGTTTAATCAAGCTGTTGTTCAAGGGAAAACCCCTCAAGACCACCCAAATATTTATGCAAATATTGGTGTGATAGATTTAACCTATAAACTTAGTAAAAAACATGCCATCAGAACCGAATTGCAGGGTCTGTTTACAAAACAAGACAAACAAGATTGGGCAACATTTTTAATTGAATATACGTATTCACCTCATTGGTTTGTTGCTGTGATGGATCAATATAATTATGGAAATAAAAAATCAGAGGAACGCATACATTATTATTTTGGTGCAGTTGGTTATGTGAATGGAACAAACCGAATTCAGTTAGGCTATGGAAGACAACGAGCTGGTATTTTTTGTGTGGGAGGTGTTTGTCGAAATGTTCCTGCCTCTAATGGTGTAACACTAAGTATAACAAGTAGTTTTTAATTTAAAACGCAAGTATGAAAAAGTTAATTTATATATTATTTATAACAGCCATTTTATTTGCTGTAAGCTGTGATAAAATTGATAATCCTATTCCAAAAAACACTGTTAATGTTGATGGAATAAATTGGGATGATTCTTTGTATATTGAATCCAATCCAGCGATGAGAAAAATATTAGTAGAAGAATTTACTGGTCATTTGTGTACCTATTGCCCTGATGGTGCAAGAGAAATTGAACGATTAGACTCCATACTTAGTGGACAATTAATATCAATGTCTATTCATGCTGGTAGTTTTGCTCTTGTTCCTGCAAATGGAGCTGGTTTTGATGCGAATGGTGATTTTATAATGGATTTCACAACCGATTTCAGAGTACTCCCTGCAGGAGAAACTTATTTCACTACTTTTGGAGTTGCTTCTAATCCTGCGGCAACTGTATCAAGGTTAAATAATGCGAATATTACAGGTTTAGCTCAATGGGAAATTGATATTAATTCTATAAAAAATGATGTTCCAAAAATAAGTATTGGTTTATCAACTCTTTATGATGACTCAACAAGAACAGTGAAAGCTATTGTTAATTCTAAATGGTTGGCAACAGAAACTGGAAATCACAACTTACAACTCTATTTAGTGGAAGATAATGTTGTTGATTGGCAATTAGACAATGGCGTTTATGTACAATTCTATAACCATCGACATGTATTCAGAAGTGCTATAAATGGAACTTGGGGTACTCCAATCCCTAGCTCAAATTTAGGTGATACAAATATACAAGAATTTGCAATAACTCTACCTACTAATTTGAATAAAGAAAATTGCATTGTTGTTGCTCATATTTATAAATCGGCTTCTAATTATGAAGTTTTACAAGTAGAAGAACTACATATAATTCCTTAAAAGGAATTCCTTAGGTGGTTGTTCGAGAATAACCTGAGTTCAAAAGAATAATCAACCTCAAGTTTAATGGTTTATTTTGTACTTTTATAGCAAAATACAAGTATGTTAAAAGTCTTTATATTCATTATTTTCACTCAATTTTCATTAACAATTTTAAGTCAATCAGATACAACTACAATTAAACCAAGAAAATTATCTTTCAATGATTTTATGGCAAATTACTCTATTAATGATACTTCTGCAGCAGTAATTGAATTGTTTTTTGAGAAAAAAGGAAATAATGCTTATACAGAAATGGCTTTTTTACCTATTACAACAGCTGTTTTTTTTCTTTCCCCAACAATAGGATTGGGATTATCTATTATTAGTTTTCCATTTTTCATACATGGTTCTTATGTCTTATTAAAATATAACAAGAAAAAACTACAACGCATTCTTATTGATTACAAATCACATAATTATTTACCAAAAAACATTAGAAAAAAAGCAAATAAAATAATTTATTACTACTCGTTGCCTTACGATGAGCAATAGTTTATTGAAACATATTACACAATATCAAATCCTGCTACATTCAAATCTTCCCAAAAATTAGGGTAGGATTTTCCTACCACTTCTTCATCATTAATTGTAATTGGAAAAAATAAAGCTAATGGAGCAAATGCCATTGCCATTCTATGGTCACTATATGTATTAATAATTCTATTTTCAACAAGAGAAATGTTCTTTGATGGATAGATAATTAAATCGTCATTCTTAATTGCTACCTTAAACCCACAATTTGTCAACTCTTTTTGTAAAGCATAAACACGGTCTGTTTCTTTAATTCGCAAAGTTGAAAGACCCGTTAATTTTACCGAAAAATTAAGTGCTGCAGCAGTAACAGCAAAAGTTTGAGCTAAATCAGGGAAATCTTCAAAATTTACTTCAGGGATATATTTTTTATCAATTTTATTAGTCTTTGTGATTCTAATTCCATTTTCAGTAAATGTAGTTTCTACACCAAAAAACTTATAAAGTTCTACAACATAACTATCTCCTTGTAAGCTATTTTCTTTTAGCCCAATTATTTCAATACTGACATTCGCTGCTAATGCTGCAATGCTATACCAATATGAAGCAGCACTCCAATCTGCTTCAATACTAAAGTTTTTTGGTTGGTAAATCGTATTTTTAACACTAATCTTATTTCCTTGCCAAGTAACATCTGCTCCAAAATAGTGCATAATATTGATTGTCATTTTAATATAAGGTTTTGAAACAATTTTTCCTATGAAGTTAATGGTTAACCCATTTTTAAATGTGGGAGCGACAAGCAACAAGGCTGAAATGTATTGACTGCTAACACTTCCATCTAACTCTATTTCACCACCTATTAATTTTTCGCTTTTATTTATTTTTATGGGAGGAAAACCATTTTTTTTTAAATAAGAGATGGTTGAACCTAATTGATTTAATGCTTCTACTAAAATTTTTATTGGTCGTTGTTGCATTCGTTCCGAACCAGTGATTGTTACTTCTCGTTGTTGGGAGGCAAAAAAAGCAGTTAAAAATCGCATGGTAGTTCCTGCGTGTCCAACATCTAATACCGAACGCTTGGATTTTAATAACTCAATCAAAATTTTCGTGTCATTAGAAGTTGATAAATTATTGATTTTAAAACTATTATTTAAAATTTTTTGAATAATTAGCACTCGATTACTTTCACTTTTAGAAGTGGTAAGATTAATACTTACATTAATTTTTTTGCTTGAATGTGATACTAAAATTGACATGATTTTATTTGGTAATTGAAATATAATACTTCAATGATTCCACTATATTTTCGGCAGAGGCTTCATGATTAAATTCTGCTTCTCCTATTCTTGTAAGTAAAGTAAAATTAATTGTGTCGTTTTCATTTTTCTTATCGTTCTTCATTAACTCCAAATAATGGTTAAAAAAAGATTCTTTAATTGGATAAGGATTAAAATAAGATAAAATAGTAGATGAAATTTCTTTTAATTCTTTTGATGATAAATTTAACTTTATGTGTGAAAGATAAGCCTCACAAATTATTCCTACTGCAATTGCTTCACCATGAAGTAGAGGAAGTTTGTCATGCTTTAGTGAATGACTTTCTATTGCGTGTCCAATTGTATGTCCAAAATTCAATTTTTTTCGTTCACCTTTTTCCTCAAAATCATTTTTAACAATGTTATTTTTAATCTCTATAGATGTTTCTATTAGTTTCTCCCAATTATTTGCATCGGAAAGCAATCCTGCTTGTAGCATTTTCCAATACAATTTATCAGCTATCAATCCATGTTTCAAAGCTTCTGCATAGCCCGAAAGCATTTGTCGTTTATTGAGTGTTTTTAAAAAATAAGGATAAATAACCACTAATTTAGGTTCGTTAAAAACACCAATTATATTCTTAAAATTATTAAAGTCAACTCCTACCTTCCCTCCTACAGATGCATCAATTTGTGCTAGCAGTGTTGTGGGAACATTAATAAAATCTATTCCTCTTTTGTATGTTGACGCAATAAAACCACCTAAATCGGTAATCACTCCTCCTCCCAAATTAATAAGTAATGTTTTTTTATCTGCATTAAAATCTAAAAAGGTTTGCCATATATGTTGGCATATTTCTAATGTTTTATTTTCTTCGCCACTTTCTATCTCAATAATTTCTATATCGTTTGTTAAATCTGTTTGAAGTATAAAGTCTGAAACACAATGGGTAAAACTATTTTCATCAACCAATAAAAACTTTTTATGAAATTGATAGGGTTTTAATGTCTTTTTTAATGCTATAAAAACATCCTCTCCAATAATAATTTGACTGTTATTTGTTTTTATTTTTTTCATTCTTTTTGCAAACTATTTTCGGCTATAGTAAGTTTTTATAAATCCTTAAATTAATAAAATCTGTGAGAATTAATGGGGAATCTGTGGCAAAAAAATAGTATCCTAAAAATAAATCAGAGATTATTTGGATTATTATCACTTCGTTTTGTATGCCACAGATTACTCAGATTTTATTCACAGATTAATTTCTAAACACCACCTATTTCCATTAAAAACTTAGTTAATCCCTATTTTCATTTATTTTTTCTTAAAATAAAACGAAGCTAAAGTAATATTTTATAGGCATTATCCAAAACATATTTATTCTGTTCTATCAATGAAGTTTCCAAATACGGAATTTCCAAAATTATAATTCAACGAAAAACTAATATAAGGTGCTGATGTTAAATCTTGCTTAAAATCAGTTGTTAATCTATGAATTTTCCGCATAGAAGCATAGCCAAATTCAACTTTTAGTTTATAATGCTCTGCCAATTTAGTGTTTAATGCTAAATAAATTTTTAGCTCTCTTAAATTCAATGTATTGTCGTTTTTTTGTAGTGCCGATCCTTCTCTTTTTATGGCATTAATTCCGCTAAAATAACCTGCTAAATCAAGATTTAATTTTTCGGTAAGTTCATAATTTAGTTTTATGTGAACAGGAATTAGAAACTCTAACTTTAATCTTTGAGATAAAATAGCCCTAAAACCAAACAAAGGTAATGGATAAAATCTGCCTTGGTTAACAAGAATAGTAGCACCATAAAAATAAACAAATTTTAAATGCTGAATATTTACAAAAGCAGTATAAACCTTAATGTTAGGCATGAAATTTTTATGAAAAGAAGTGCTACTTTCTTCAGCATAAAGATTAGCAGAATACACCCAAATACCATTTTTATTGCTTGCTGTAATTGCTGTAAATTCCAACTCGCCTTTGTAAACATTATCATAATGACTATTGGTTATGGAAGGATGAGCAACACTAAATTTAGTTGCAACAAACATCTGACTTGCCTTTGCATTCGGATCTTTAACATCAAAATCTTCTAAAGCTACTCCATATCGTGTTCGCACAGGTTTAACAAGTTGAATTTTATATCTTATTAATTGAAAATCAGATGTATCATTTAATGAGGCTGAAAGTGGGTAATCAGTACCAATTGTAAGTCCTGGATTAAATATATTATTGACATGAAAAGACTGATTAAATGCTGAATGAAGCAGAATTAAAAAAAACAATATGAAAGTAAAAACTGATTTTTTCATTTATTTTAATATGCTTATCCGTTTTATTACCTAAATTAATTATGCCACAGAGAACTTTAGCACAATATTAAAAAAATAAACAAGCCGTTGATAAATTTTCTCGTATTAATAAATGCTTTTAATGTTTGTTGCCTTTGTTTGTGTCATCACAAACAAAAATATCGTTTGTGATGACACAAACAATGGCACAGAAAAAATATGAAAGTAAAAACTGATTTTTTCATTTATTTTAAAAGATAAATTTACGTGTTATTTATTTAATTTGTTGTTACATTAAACCCATTGTTTAAATTTGTGCCATGTTATTAACCCAATTATCAATAATTAATTTTAAAAACTACGAAGAAGCTAATCTTTCTTTTTCAGATACAATTAATTGTTTTTTAGGAGATAACGGTGGTGGAAAAACCAATTTGTTAGATGCCATTTATTATTTATCCTTTTGCAAAAGCTACTTCAATCCTATTGATAGTCAGAACATAAAACACGACTTTCCGTTTTTTGTAGTTGAAGGTTATTTCAATAAAAACAATAAAAAAGAAGTTGTTTATTGTGGAATGAAAAGAGGTCAAAAAAAAGTGTTTAAATACAATAAAAAAGAATACGACCGTTTGTCCGAACACATTGGCAAAATTCCTTTGGTAATTATTTCTCCTGCCGACACTTCCTTAATTACAGAAGGAAGTGAAGTGCGAAGAAAATTTATTGATGGGATAATTTCTCAATATGACAACCAATATTTAAACCACCTCATCAATTACAACAAGGCACTAAACCAACGAAATTTATTATTAAAATCATTTTGGTTGAACCGAAACTTTGATGCTGATGCGTTAGAAATCTGGGATGAACAACTCGCTCTCTATGGCGAATTTATTCATGAAACACGCAAAAAATTTATTTTTGATTTCACTCCTTTTTTTCAAGAGTATTACGACCTTTTAAGTCAAAAAAAAGAAGTAGTTTCTTTAGATTATCAATCGCAACTTACTGATGAAAATTTCAAGACCCTATTAATTGAAAATTTGGTAAAAGACCGAGCAAATCATTATTCCAATATTGGGATTCATAAAGATGACTTAATTTTTAACATTGGCGAACATCCCATAAAAAAATTTGGTTCGCAAGGGCAACAAAAAACCTATTTACTAGCCCTGAAATTAGCCCAAGCAGCATTGATACAATCCATAAAAAAAAGTGAAGTAACACTTTTGTTAGATGATATTTACGACAAGCTCGACAACAAACGCATGACTCAATTGTTAACCATTGTTGGAAGCAATACGTTTGGACAAATTTTTATTACCGACACTTCTTTTGTTCGAATTCCTTCGTTATTAAAAAAAGAAAATATTAATTTTAAAGCGTTTAAAATAAAAGATGGGGTGATAGAAAATGAGCAATGAAAAACCAATAAAAGAATTAATAGATAAGTTGTTACGTGCTTATGGTTATCAAGACCAGTTAGATGAAATTGAATTGATAAAGTTGTTTGAAGAAGCTGTTGGTGTGATGTATATGAAACATATGCAAAAAATCTATTTTAAGGATAAAAAACTCTTTGTTAAGTTAGACTCTGCTGCATTAAAACAAGAATTAAATTACAGCAAAGAAGCCATTATGCATAAACTTAATCAACGTATGAGAAAAAGAATTGTACAAGAAATTATTATACGCTAACTAAGGTGTTAATAATTAGGTGGTTAGGTTTTAGAACTCTTAACCTAACACCTAATTACTAATACCTCATACCTTATACCTCAAAAACATATCAAACTACTAAAAGACATATCAATTGGACTCTCTGCTTACCCAAAAGCAATAGCTCTTCTATTTTCTAATGGTTTGTGGTGGTATTTTTTATTTCCCATACTCTTAAATATTTTATTTTTAATTGGAGGTTTTTATGGTATTGGAATAATAACCTCATGGGTTGAAGATTGGTTTATAAACCTTATAAATATTGATAGTGAACCTTTTTTAGGATTAGAATTTATGAACACTATTGGTTTTTATCTAAAAAAAGCTTCTAGTGGTTTTATGTGGTTATTTTTCAAGGTAACATTTTTCTTTGTTTTTGCCACTTTTGGAGGATACATAATCATTATTTGCCTCTCTCCTATCTTTGCTATTTTATCCGAAAAAACAGAAGAAATTTTACTGGGAAAAACCTATCCTTTCAATCCCGACCAAATGATGCGAGATATTGTTAGAGGTATTCTCATCGCTTTACGAAATGTTTTTATTGAAACACTTTATATTATTTTATTCTTTATTATTGGTTTTATACCACTTGTAGGTCAATTTGCAGCTATAATTTTATTTTTCATTTCAGCCTATTTTTATGGCTTTTCCTTTATTGATTACGCTCTTGAAAGGCAACGATTTAACATTAAAAAAAGCGTTCAATTCATGCGTTTAAACAAAGGTGTTGCTATTGCTAATGGAAGTATCTTTGCTCTTGTTATGTTTATTCCATTTTGTGGAGTTACCTTAGCTGGGTTTGTATCCATCATTTCAGTTGTTGCAGCCACTATTTCTTCTCAGCAAATTATTAATAATCAATTGAATGAAGTATAAAATTTCGGCAGTTTCTTATGCCAATACCTACCCTTTTTTGTATGGATTAAAAAAAAATTCCATTATTGATAAAATTGATTTATCGTTAGATTACCCTTCGGCTTGTGCCGAGAAACTAATGAACAACCAAGTGGACATTGGTTTAGTACCTGTTGCCATTCTGCCACAACTAAAAGAACATTACATCATTTCCGATTATTGTATAGGTGCAGTTGGAAAGGTAAAATCAGTTTTATTACTAAGCGATGTTCCTCTCACCGAAATAAAAACAATTTTGCTTGATTATCAGTCTAAAACATCAATAAATTTAACTAAAGTATTAGCAAAAAATTATTGGAACATACAACCGCATTTTGAAGAAGCAACAGCAGGGTTTGAAACAACCATCAACCAAACTACAGCAGGAGTTATTATTGGAGATAGAACATTTAATCTTTCAAAAAAATATAATTTTGTATATGATTTAGCCGAAGAATGGGAAAAATTTACAGGACTTCCTTTTGTTTTTGCGTGTTGGGTTGCCAATAAAAAAATAGCTCCCGATTTCATCAAACAATTTAATGAAGCCATTGGAATTGGTGTTGTAAACATACCTTTAGTGCTAGATTTTTATGCAATAGAAAATGAAAAAAAAACAGAACTCTATGCTTATTTAACAAACAATATTAGCTATACTTTAACAGAAAACAAACGAAATGCAATAAAAAAATTTTTAGAATTGTTGTAATTATTTTAATTCCTTACATTTGTTTACTCTATTTTAACCTTTTATTCAAAATGAAGAAAAATATACTCGTTTTTTTAATTATGCTTTTCGTAAGCACATCAATATCTTTAGCTCAATCTGAAACAAAGCAAAAAGGAAAAATTACCTACAAATTAAAAATGGCAGAAGCTCATCACCTTTTGTTGGGAGATAAAAATTATAGAGCAGCACTTAATATTTATAGAGAATTACTTACTGATTTTACCAACGATGCAATGGTAAATTACAGAATTGGAGAGTGTTACTTAAACTTAAATTCGCCTGAATTGGCTGTTGAATATTTTCAAAATGCACGTAAGCTAAAAGACAAACCCGTTGTTCCCGAATTGCATTATAATTTAGGAATAGCTTACCATAAAAATCTCCAATTAGATGAATCTATTGAATCGTTAGAAAAATTTAAAGCAACTGCAAAAAAAAGTGTTTTAAAAACTTACGATGTTTCCAAAGCACTCAATCAGGTAAATTATGCTAAAAAAATGAAAGAACATCCTGTTAATGTTGAAATTGAAATTCTTTCAGAAAACATTAATTCCAGAGGTGCTGATTACGCTCCTTCCATCACTGCCGATGGTAAAACAATGATATTTACATCCAGAAGATCTGATACCAAAGGAGGTGGAATAGACAAAGCCGGTGATTATAAATATTTTGAAGACATTTACCTTTCTACTTGGGATTCAACCTTAAACGATTGGGGGAAAGCCTACCCTATTGAAGGAGCGATAAACACAGAAGGACACGATGCAAGTTTAAGCATTTCGCCCGATGGACACGAAATTTACATTTATCGCAACGATGGAAGTTTATACATTGGCGATATTTTCGTTTCTAAAAAAAGAGAGTCTTCAGGTAAATGGAGTACTCCAAAACCGCTCGACAAACCCATAAACACTTCTTTTTTTGAAAGTTCAGCATCACTTTCATCCGATGGAAATAAGCTCTTTTTTGTTAGCGAACGAAAAGATAAAAAAGCAGGAGCACAAGGAAAAGGAGATATTTATGTCGTTGAAAAAATATCGAAAAGCCAGTGGGGTGAACCAAAAAATTTAGGACCTATAATTAATACACCCGAAGATGAAATTGCTGTTTTTATTCATCCTGATGGAAAAACCTTGTTTTTTAGTTCAAAAGGACACCTATCTATGGGGGGATATGATGTCTTTATGTCTAAATTTAATGACACGGACAGCACCTGGTCAATTCCTCAAAACCTTGGTTATCCAATTAATACCGTAAACGATGATATTCACTTTGTTTTAAGTTTAGATGGAAAAACGGCTTATTATTCCAATGAAATGAAAGATGGCATGGGAGAAAGAGATATCTACAAAATAAATATGAGTAACTATCCTGTGTTAACGGATGGTGTTGCAATCAAATTATCTATATTAAAGGGAATTGTTACAAGCGGTAAAGATAAGGTAGTAGCTAATTTGGAGTTTAAAGATGAACAAGGAAACACAACCAAGACTCTATGTAACGATGAAGGCGATTTTTTTATAACACTTCAAGGAGGAAAAAAGTATTCGGTAACTGCTACTGCTCAAGGTTATGAAACCAAAACGATAAGTGTGGATTTACCTGCCGGAAAAAGAGAAACATACATTCATGTAGAAAAAATGGAGTTGGTTAAATTACCAGAGGAGTAATGTATCAGGATAAAGGTGTAATAATTGATAAAGAAAAGAAAATTTATAAAATATATGTTTCTTTTTTAGGAATCAAATTTGGAGATTGGCAACCTCTTTTAAATTTTAATTTTGTAGCAACTACAAAGCGAAAAGGAGCTCAAAAATTAAATGCTCCCAGAACCTTTTCAGCTTCATCTACTATTACATTTCCAATATTTTGTGTATATCTATGCATCAATAAGAAACTCAAAGTTTTGGTCATAAAAACAAAAAACAAGCAAGAAGCTTTTAAAAGAGCAGAAGCTATTTCCGAATATTTAAAAATTGACTGGATAAATTATATTAAGGAATAAAATTATCTTTCCGCCTTTGTTTATATCTTCACAAACAAGGAAAATATTTCTGTATAAGCTGAAGCATATCAAACTAAAATGTTTTCTGTTGAATTGAACGTAGGAAAAAATACAATTTTTACCCTTATTGAAAACGTGATACTAGAAAAGTAAATACTAAATTAAATATTCTGAGTTTTCATCAGGTATTCGAATGTTTTTAAACCCTTTTTCCAATAGTTTTTCTCGGTATTCTTGCTGAACTTCATAATTACCATGAACCAAATACATTTCTTTTACTTTAAGTGGATCTTGACAACTTAAATAGTCTATCATTTCTTGATAATCTCCATGAGCTGAATATTCGGTAAGAATTTTTATATCTGCTTTTACAGGAATTTCTTCGCCATAAATTTTTATTGTTTCTACACCTTGCATAATTCTGTTTCCCAAGGTAAATGGAGCACAATATCCCACTATTAAAATGGTATTTTTTTTATCTGATATATTATTTCTAAGATGATGAACAACCCTTCCTCCTTCCATCATACCAGAAGCTGAAATAATAATACAAGGTTCATTGGAGTTGTTTAATGCTTTTGATTCCTCCACATTTCTGATGTATTTCAATCTGTTAAACCCAAAAGGATCACTGTCAATTTTTAAATAATTCACCACCTCTTGATTAAACGATTCTGGATGATTACGCATAATTTCAGTTGCATTTGTTGAAAGTGGACTATCCACATACACATTAATATGAGGTAATTTTCCTTGTGTTTCAAATTGATCAAGTGCATAAATAATTTCTTGTGTTCGTCCCACACTAAATGCAGGAATAATCAATTTTCCTTTTTTGCGAATGCAAGTATCTTCAACAATATCCAACAATTTATTTTCTGTTGTTGATGTATTGTCATGAAGTCTGTTTCCATAAGTAGCTTCTGTAATAATATAATCTGCTTGAGGAAAGGACTCAGGATGCTTAATAATTTTGTGCTGATTTCTTCCTATGTCTCCCGTATAACAAAGTGTATGTATTTGACCTTCTTCTTTAATTTTTAGGTTAATTGCTCCAGCACCTAAAATATGTCCAACTATAGTAAAGCAAACTTCTATCTCATCATTTATTTTCGACCATTTATTGTAATCTAGCCCAACGAATTGGTTTAATGCAATTTCCGCATCAGCAATGGTGTATAATGGTTCTACTGGTTCAAGCTCTTTTTGAATTCTTGCTCTATTAATGTATTGCAAATCTGCTTCTTGAATATGAGCACTGTCAATTAACATAATGCTGCATAAATCTAGTGTTGCTTTAGTGCAATAAATTTTTCCTTTAAATCCTCTTTTCACAAGGTAAGGTATTGCCCCTGAATGGTCAATGTGAGCATGAGATAAGATACAATAATCTACTTCTGATGCTTCAAAACCCAAATCTTTATTATAATTATGCCGTTTGGCATCTTCGCCTTGAAAAAGCCCACAATCTAACAAAATTGTTTTACCATTTCGGGTAGTAATTAAATGCTTACTTCCTGTAACTGTTCGTGCTGCTCCTGCAAACTTGATTTTCATTGTATAAATAATTTAAAGTATAAAAGTAAGTATTGTAAACTACAATAAATAGGGCTAATTTTATAAAAAATTATAAAAATTTATCATTCAAATGAAATTAGATATTTTAGCCATAGGCATACACCCTGACGATGTGGAACTTAGTTGTAGTGGCACCTTATTAAAACACATTGCATTAGGCAAAAAAGTTGGTATTTTAGACTTAACACATGGAGAATTAGGCTCTAGAGGAAGTGCTGAAATACGTTTGCAAGAAGCGAAAAATGCAGCTTTAATTATGGGAGTTCATACACGTGAAATTCTTAACTTTTCTGATGGATTTTTTGAAAACAACAAAGAACACCAATTAGCCATTATAAAGATGTTACGTTTATACCAACCCGAAATTGTGTTGGCAAATGCAATATCCGACAGACATCCTGACCACGGAAGGGCTTCAAAACTTATTTCGGACGCTTGTTTTTACAGTGGTTTACGCAAAATTGAAACCGAGTTTGAAGGTCAATTGCAACAACATTGGCGACCAAAAGCAGTTTATCATTACATTCAAGACCGCTATCTAAAACCTGATTTTGTGGTTGATGTAACTGATTTTGTAGATAAAAAAATGGAAGCAATAAATGCGTATAGTTCTCAATTTTATAATCCTGAATCTAAAGAACCCGAAACACCTCTCACAAACAAACTTTTTATGGATTTTGTAAAAGCTCGCATGATAACATTAGGAAGAGAAGCTGGATTTGATTTTGCCGAAGGATTTGTTGCCGAGCGTTTTATTGGTATTGAAGATATTACTGCTTTAAGGTAAGTTTCGGAATTTTCATTTCTTCATTACCTTAAAAATCAATTCACTTTCATACCCTTTTGACAACAAATAACGATAGAGTTTTTCTTTTCGTTTTAAATCATCTTTTTCATGAAGCAACGCGTTCTTTTTTTTAATTAATTCTTGTAAGGTTTTAAAATAATCGTCTTCGTTAATTTCAGAGGCAATGGCTTCATTAATGAGTTTATTTTTGATAGCGAGTTGATATAAATGGCTCGTAATTTTTATTTTCCCCCATTTCTTTATCAAAAATTTTCCTCGAACATAAGCTTCTGTAAATCGTTTCTCATTTAAAAAATCTTCTTTTTCTAGGGTTTCAATAATAGCATCAAAATGCTTTTGCTCCACTTTCCATGCTGTTAGTCTGTTCAGTACATGGTTTTTACATCTTTCCTGAAAAGAACAATACCATTTGGCTTTTTCCAATGCTCTTTCGGGAGACATATTTCTAAAAAATTGAGCCATAAAAAAAGTATTTTTGTCCTCCAAAATTAAGGAATGAAAAACAAAAAAGCACTTTATTTATTGCTCAGTGCAAATGCAGTTTCTGGAGTTGCTCAAGGAATTAGTATGTTGGCTATTCCATGGTATTTTGCAGATGTGCTAAACCAAAGTTCCGATTTTGGAGTTATGTATGCCATAACTACAATACTTACATTGTTTTGGGGCTTATATGTAGGAACTTTAATCGACAAATACTCTCGTAAAAATATTTTCCTTATTCTTTCCATTGTTGGGTTTTCTTTCATCGGAAGCATCTCTTTTTATGGGTTTTACAGTGGTGAACTTTCAACAATTAGTATAGGAGCTGTTTTTTGTTACACCATGTTTGTTTATAACATTCACTACCCTACGTTGTATGCTTTTGGGCAAGAAATCACAGAAAAAAAAGACTATCGGAAAATTAATTCGCTTATTGAAGTTCAAGGACAATCCACCAGTATTATAGCTGGTGCATTTGCAGCAGTTTTAATAACAGGCATTAATACCGAATTTTTAGCGAAAGTTGGATTAGAAAACTTCATTTCTTTGCACATTGAACCTTGGAAAATGCACGAGATTTTTTTATTAGATGCACTTACCTACCTCATTGCTTTCTTTCTTATTTTATTAATAAAATATCAACCAATTTTTGAAAAAGTAATAGATGCTGGCAACATATTAAATCGTCTGAAATCAGGTATTCTTTACCTTAAAGAAAATCCTTTGTTATTTCAATTTGGAATAGGCTCTTTTGCAATTTTTGTAATCGTATTAATTCATATACACCAATTAGTTCCTATTTATATTTCCAATCATTTAAATGGAGATGCGTCTATATATGCTACAGCAGAAATTCTTCAGGGATTAGGTGCATTGGTCGCTGGACTTAGTATCCATCGTATTTTTAGCAAAACGAACACCGTGAAAGCAATCCTAATTTTAATGATAGTTACTTTTATTGTGTTGGAAATTTTGGTGTTTACAAAAAGTGCTTATTTGTTAGTGTTTAGCTGCTTTCTATTAGGTATTGCTAACTCTGGCACACGAATTTTAAGAATTACCTATTTATTTAACCACATTCCTAATCATTTAATTGGCAGAACTGGAAGCGTTTTTCACTCCATTAATGTTTTTCTGAGGTTTTCTTTTATTGCACTTTTTGCAATGTCCTTTTTCACAACCGAAAACAACATTATTTGGAGTTATTTTATTGGCGGATTTTTTATTTTAATATCGCTTTTTCCGTTGTTATTTTATTATAAAAAATTGGTAACTCTGAAACAACCTGATTAAAAAACTAATCCGTTAAATTTTTCCAACCGTATTCATTTATATAATTTTCTAGGTTTTTTGGTCGATAATCCTTATTTCCATCAAAACGCTCTTTAACGCTTTTGTGAATAAAAGTATCTGGAGTTATTTTTCTAATCTTTTTTCCTAAAAGTTTATAATGATTTTTATATTCATTGTTCTGCTCTGCCAATGGATTAATTTTCACATTTGAAATGTGTGATTGAAATTCTAAATTCAATTTTTCTGCTTCTTTTTTCATCCAAAGCATAGGAATATCGCTCAACGTATGTTTATTTCTATCTGGAGGGTAACTTCCTCCCACGTCAGAATGAACACCTGCAAACCAAACCTGCTTTAAATCTACTTCCCCTTCAAAATCTTGTTTCCAAATGGTGGGTTCAAAATCTTTTCTTATCTCATCAATAGATAAGGCGTGTCGGGCAGTTTTAATAATTGAGCCTATTTTGTTATCATAGAAAAGATTTTTTTCTTTTATGAAGCCAAAAATACTTGTAGGTAACCCCAATGCTCCTACTGTGTCCCAAACTCCAACAAAATGAACAGGTGTTTTAGGGGTAACAGCAAATGTATTTCTAAATTTTTTTGAAAAATCGCTGTCTGGTTTTTCATTCGGGTTTTTATATAATTCAAAAGCTTTGTAAATATGATTGGCATGTTGTTTTTTTAAAATACTGCAATTATTTATAAACCCTGCTAAACTTCTTACAGTGTATGCACCTCTACTAAATCCAAAAAAATAAAGCTCATCGCTTTCATCATAATTATGCACTATAAAACGATAAGCGTCCATAATGTTTTTATCCAACCCTGCACCAAAGCTGCCTCCGCCTATTTTATCATGATAAGAACCTATTCCCCAATCATAGAATACGGTCTGAGCAACTCCATTACTATCAACTGGTTTAATTGCTCTTGAAAACTTCAATACATTGGTTGGGAAATCTTTTTCTAAATTTTCCTCAGGTTTATTCCAAGTACCATCAGCACATATTATTATTCGTTTCATTGTATAAATAATTAAAAATGAGGGATAAAAATACAAAAAAAATAAAAAAACCTATTTTTTTCTAACTCTAATATTAATAATCTCTACAACAAGTGAAAAGAAAACAGCAAAATAGATGTATCCTTTAGGAACGTGGTAATGCAATCCTTCAATAATCAACATAAAACCAATTAATATCAAAAATGACAATGCCAACACTTGCAATGTTGGTTGGTTGTTTATAAAATTGCTTATCGCTTTTGCAAAAATCATCATTACAATAATTGATACAATGACAGCAATAATCATTAAGGTAATTTCATTTGTCAACCCCACGGCTGTTAAAATAGAATCGAAAGAAAAAATAATGTCTAACAACACAATTTGAACGAGTGCATTGCCTAAAGCAGTAACTTTTTTTACTTCGGTAGTATGTTCATCTCCTTCAACTTTATGATGAATTTCAGAAGTGCTTTTTGCTATCAAAAACAGCCCTCCTATCATCAAAATTATATCTCTCCAACTTAAGCTGAAATCATAAACTTCTAAAACTGGTTGAGTTAGTCCTATGAGCCAAGTTATTCCAAAAAGCAATAATACTCGAACTATTAGTGCTAATGAAAGCCCTAACAACCTTGCTTTTCGTTGTTGATGCAGAGGTAATTTTCCAGCAACAATAGAAATAAAAATGATGTTATCAATACCTAATACAATTTCTAAAAAAGTAAGTGTTAATAAAGCAATCCAAGTATCAATACTTAAAAAAATTTCCATGTTGATTTATTTAATTTTTAGTCAGCAAACAAAAGTAGATAAGTTTTTTTATTAACTTTACTGAACTTAAATAAAAAAAAGATGCGTTTTTTAACAACTGTAATTTTCTTTCTTTTCACATTCAGTTCTTTTGCACAAGTTTCAAAAATTAATTTCGATTTGCAAGTTGCTATTAAAAAGAACAGCTCCACAAACTCAACAATTACTTTTTTTGTTAAAGGAAATGTTGCTGAAATAAAAAATGAAGTTTTACGATTAAAAGGAAAATCAGGGGTTTCAACAAAAGGATTTATTAAAGTTGAACTTCCTGCTAATACAATCATTGATTTTTCTAAAAATAATTTCATTGACTACATTGAATATACTATTCCCAATCTACAAGTATTAAACGACACTGCACTTATTCAAAACAATATAATTCCTGTTCATTCAGGAATAGCACCACTTACAAAAAAATATACCGGAAAAGGTGTTTTATTTGGACTTATCGATACTGGAATAGATATTACTCATCCCGATTTTCAAGATTCATTAGGAAATACTCGAATTTTAGGATTGTGGGATCAAACAAAACCGTATGATGGTAATGCTTTCGGCTACGGATCAATGTGGGATTCTGCAGCCATAAACTTAGGGACATCAACCCATCACGATCCTTTTTTCTTTAAAGGACATGGTTCGCACGTTTCAGGAATTGCTGCAGGAAATGGACGGGCTGTTTCAAATTACAAAGGAGTTGCTCCCGATGCTAACATTATTGCTGTTGGGATAGATTTTAATAGTAACAACTCAACCGTTGTTGATGCTTTGCAGTATATTTATAATATAGCTGATTCATTAGGTATGCCCTGTGTTGTCAATGTAAGTTTGGGTGATTACAGGGGTTCTCATGATGGTACTGATGCACAGGCAGTAATCATAGATAGCTTGGTTAATGCAAAACCCGGAAGAGCTTTTGTTTGTGCGGCAGGAAATGCAGGAGCTTTACCTTTTCATCTACAGCACAATGTTACTTCTGACACTACTTTTACTTGGTTTAAATACAATCCATCTAGCGTTTTAGGTTATGGTGCTGTATTTTATGAGATTTGGGCAGATACTTCCGATTTTAATAATGTAGATTTTGCAGTTGGAATGAATTTACCTTCGGGAAGTTTCGCCAAACGAGGGCAAACACCTTTCGATAACATTCAAAACCGTTTAGGAAATGTTTCTGACACCATAAAAAATGGAAGCAATACCTTAGCTATAGTTGATACTTATGGCGAACTGCAAGGCGATAAATACTTACTTCAAATTCATGTTCAAGAACCTGATTCTAACGCCTATTTATTTAGTTTAATGACTACAGGAAATGGAAAATTAGATGTTTGGAGTACCAATAACGGAATTATGCGTACTTCAGAAATAGTAAGAACAAATTTACCCTTAGCAACTGTTTATCCCAACATTATTCATTACCAACTGCCCGATACAGCTCAAACCATTGTGAGCAGTTTTACTTGTTTACCTTCTGTTATTGCTGTTGGAACTTATCGCAATAGAAAAACATATTTAGATATAAACTTAACAACACAAGTAACCGCAGGAACACCTGGACAAATTGATCCTGGTTCTAGTTTAGGTCCAAACAGACGAGGCGTTTTAAAACCTGAAATAGCTGCAACAGGACGATATATGATGAGTTCTGTGCCTGATTCTACAATTAATTTTTTTATGATTAATCCCGCAAATCATATATGGCTCGCTCCAGGAGGCAAACACATGTTGAAAAACGGAACATCTATGGCATCGCCTGTTGTTGCCGGTGTTGCTGCACTTTATTTTGAAAAATGCCCTACTGCAACTATGACAGAAATAGCTCAAGCCATAACTTCTTCTGCTAAAAAAGACAGTTTTACTGGTACAACAGCAAACACTGCGTATGGAAATGGAAAAGTAGATGGATTAGCAACATTAGTGAACTCAAATTTTACGTTCAGTTTAGGAAATGACGCTCTAATTTGTGATGGAGATAGTTTATTAATTTCAGCTCCTTTCTTTAACTCTTATCAATGGTTTAATGGCGACACAACACAAAGTATTCTATTAGATTCTTCAGCTATTATTTATCTTTCAGCAATCAACCAAAGCGGTTGCACAGGCTTTTCTGATACCATAATAACCACATGGAAAGAATTACCTAACAAGCCAATTATCAACATAATAAATAACGATACATTAATAATAACTTCAAATCAAAACACACAATGGTTTTTAAATAACAATCCTTTGGCAGGAGAAACTGATACCTTACTTTTTGTACAAACAAGTGGCGATTATTTTGTGAGTGTTACCGATAGTTTTGGTTGTATTAATTATTCAGACACCATTACTGTAACTATTGTTGGTGTTGATGAATTTTTATCAGATGATATTCGTGTTTACCCAAACCCAACTTCAACTATTATAACAATTGAATTCAACCAAAAGGATGTTTATTCTTACACACTATCAACTGTTTTGGGAAAAGTAGTGAATACTCAAAAATTAACACCTAACTTGCAACAGATTCAAGTAAATATGAGTCCATATAAAAATGGTATTTATTTTTTAACATTATTTGAAAATGCTGGTAATATGATTAAGATAATAAAAATCATAAAAAATTAGTACTATTTTTGTAACGTGAACTTATTTAAACAAACCATATCAATTGCATTAATCACAATACTTTTTTCTGGAATTGGCGTTAAGTCTATTATCACCTTTCACTATTTCATTAATCAATCCGAAATTATTAAGCTTTTTTGCATCAATAAAGATAAGCCCGAACTGAAGTGTAATGGAAAATGTCATTTAGCACAAGAATTGAAAAAAGTAGAAGCAAATGATGATGAGTTACCTTTTTTACCTTCTCAATCTAACATAAATACAGAGCTTATTTTTAAAGTTATTGAAACTATTTTAAATTTAAATGTACTTAATGCCGATAAAAAAAAATATTTATTTATCTATGCTGAAACGGAAATAAAAAGATACCTATCAATAACATATCCTCCTCCAAAAGAAATAGTTTAATTTTTTTAACAATCAAATTTAATATCATAAACTATTTTCAACAATTATAAAAATTTTTAAAATGAAAACAACAAAAATCATTTCAACACTAATAATCTTAGCGATTATAACACCATTTTTCACATCTTGTTCTGATGATAAAGGCTGCACCGACCCGGTAGCCCTAAACTTTGATAAAAAAGCTGACAAGGATGATGGTTCTTGTATTTATCCAACGCCTCCTTTACCTGCTTCAAACGAAGCAAGTGTTGCCTTTGATCTTGATCATTTTTTTAATGGAGTTGGTGTATCAACTGCAAACTTTAATCAACTCATATTTACAAATGATTTTGGAAATAATTTAAGCATCAGTAAATTACGTTATTTAATCTCTAACTTTAAATTTCACAGAGGACATCCTTACTACGATACAATTACAGTTAATGAATTTAAGTTAATAGATTTATCAGTGCCTGGTTCAAATATACCATTACTTACCGCTAAAATTCCTAAAGGAGAGTATGAAGGATTGTCGTTTACCATTGGATTTACAACAGCCAATAATATATCGAACTTCTATCCTACATTGAATGCTGCAACTTGGAACTGGCCAGATGCCTTAGGTGGAGGATATCATTATATGCAATTGGAAGGACAATTTGTAAACAGTTCAAGTGCTACTGTAAATTATGCTTATCATTATGGAACAGCCAGAGAAATTACAGCTACTAACGATACCATTTTTCACCCTAATTTTGGAACAGCTAATTTATCTAATAATGCGTATATAGTTACTGCCGATGAAGTTGCATTTCATTTGAAAGTTAATCTCGATGAGTGGTTTAAAAATCCTAATACTTGGGATTTAAATCAATTTAGTACCTTGTTGATGCCAAATTTTCAAGCACAACAAATGATGCAACAAAACTCAGCTACAGTGTTTCAATTAGACCACGTACACTAATTAGAGGCTGTCCATAATGTTCTATATCATTTTTTAACAAGGGGTCATGACCCCTTGTTGGACTTTACAGACAAACTCTAATTAAGTGGTTCAATGACCATCATCATGTAAAACAAAGACTTGAATGATTAAATTTGTTCAGGTTTTTATTTAAAAAATTACAAATGAAAAATGTATTTTTATTACTTATTGTATTTTTAACAATAATTATTTCTTGTAAAAAAGACAATGATAAGGTTATACCTATTCCTAATCCACCAAATCCTCCATCAGGTTCTCCAACACCTGCTCCATTAGTTGTTCCTGCCATTTTCGCACAAACATTACCACCTCCGTTAATACCAAGTAACAATCCACAAACTGTGGAGGGAATTGCATTGGGTAGAAAATTATTTTATGACCCTATTCTTTCAGGAGATGGAACCCAAGCTTGTGCTTCATGTCATGCTCCTGCAAATGCTTTTGTGGATACCAATCGTTTTAGTACAGGTATTGACTTTATACAAGGAGATAGAAACGCTATGCCCATTTTTAATGTCGCTTGGAATTTTACTGATAAATATTTTTGGGACGGTAGAGCGTTAGGTGTGGAAGCACAAGCTTTTGGTCCTGTTGTAAATCCCATAGAAATGCACAACACTTGGGTTAATGCAATGGCAAGTTTACAAGCACATCCAACTTACCCAAGTTTATTTAATGCTGCTTTTGGCACTTCTATTATTGATTCTGGTTTAGTAACAAAAGCAATTGCACAATTTGAACGTACATTAATTTCTGCTAATTCAAAATTTGACAGATTTTTACTAGGTTTAGAAGCATTAACCCCTCAAGAAGCAAGTGGTTTTAATTTATTTATGAATCAGCAAGGTGGTGATTGTTTTCATTGCCATGGTAATGCGGGCAATCCACTATGGACGGATAATTCCTTTCATAACAATGGGTTAGATGCTACTTTTACCGACTTGGGTTTAGGAGCTGTTACAGGAAATGCTTCCGATAATGGAAAATTTAAAACACCTTCACTCCGAAATTTAATTTTTACCGCTCCTTATATGCACGATGGAAGATTTCAAACCTTAGACGAAGTGTTGGAACATTACAGTACTGGTGTTCAACAATCTTCAACCGTTGACCCTATGATGGAATTTGCTTTTCAAGGAGGGGTGCAATTAACTGCTTCGGAAAAATCCGATTTAAAAGCGTTTTTGTTATCTCTAACAGATAATGATTTTGTGATTAATCCAGCTTTTCAAGCTCCGTGATGAATAATAAAATTGCCATCCTTATGCCTGTTAAAAATGCAGCTCCATTTTTAGCAGTAACTTTAACTTCCATTTTAAATCAAACTGAAAAAAATTGGGAATTAATTGCTGTAAATGATAATTCAACAGACAATTCAAAGGAAATTTTAATTTCTTATGCTCAAACCGACAACCGTATAAAGGTTTTTGATAATGGTGGAACTGGAATTATTGATGCTCTCCAGCTTGCATACTCAAAAAGCGATGGAAATTTTATTACCCGTATGGACGCTGATGATATTATGGCTCCAACTAAATTAGAAACTCAAAAAAATCAATTACTTCAATTTGGGAAAAAGCATATTGCATTAGGGTTGGTTAACTACTTTTCTAATACTCCTCTTGGCGATGGCTACAAAAAATATGAAACTTGGTTAAACAACC
This sequence comes from Vicingaceae bacterium, assembly GCA_019429185.1. GTDB lineage: Bacteria > Bacteroidota > Bacteroidia > Flavobacteriales_E > Vicingaceae > BRH-c54. Next base: position 27,731 of record JAHYJH010000008.1, on the reverse strand, counting down.
TTACTAAAACTGGATTAAATTTTTCGGATATTTATAAAGAATGTGTTATAGCTTCTCCTTGCTGGATGGTTTACCGAGAAGATTTTGAAAAATGTGGAGGTTTTAATTCTACTATTTACCCCGAAGATTATGATTTAGTTTTTCGATTTTATAAAAATAATTTAAAATGTATTCCAAGCAATAAAATACTTCATTATTGGCGAGATTATCCCGAACGAACATCAAGAAATGATACAAATTATGCAGATAGCAGTTTTATAGCCATTAAAATACATCATTTTTTAGCAATTGATTTTGATGAAAATAAAAAAATTATACTTTGGGGAGCAGGAAAAAAAGGCAAACGCATTGCTCAATATTTAATTGAAAAAGCAATTCCTTTTGATTGGATATGTGATAATCCAAAAAAAATAGGGAAACACATTTATAACCAATTAATGTTAGATTATAAAACTGTAGCTACTTTTAAAAACCACCAAAGCATAATAACTGTTGCTAATTCAGATTTTCAAAAAGACATTAAAAATTTTCTCGATAAAAAAAATCTTTTACAAGGAAAGGATTATTTCTTTTTTTGTTGATGGAACGCTGATTTTCGTTTTTTTTTTAGCCACGAATGCACGAATTTTACCAGAAACTAATCTCTAATTCACACATCTTCATATTTTCACATTTTCAAAGTACCAAACCTATCCATTACTTTTTGACTCACACCAACACTAGAGAAACCACCATCATGAAATAAATTTTGCATAGTTACATATTTAGTCAAGTCAGAAAATAGAGATACGCAATAATCGGCACAAGCTAAGGCACTTGCGTTTCCAAGTGGCGACATATCTTCAGCATAGTTAATAAACGCATCAAAGCCCGAAACACCACTTCCTGCGGTTGTTGCTGTTGGAGATTGAGAAATGGTATTTACTCTTACTTTATTTTTCTCACCAAAATAATAACCAAAATTACGAGCTATTGATTCTAATAATGCTTTTGCATTTGACATATCATTGTAATTCGGAAAAACACGTTGTGCTGCAATGTAAGAAAGGGCAACAATAGAACCCCATTCATTCATCACCTCTTTTTGCATGGCTACTTTCATAACTTTATGGAAAGATACTGAAGAAATATCCATTCCTTTCATGTAGAACTCATAATTGCTCTCAGTGTAAGGAATTCCTTTACGAACATTGATAGACATTCCTATTGAATGTAGGATGAAATCTATTTTACCAAATTTTTTAATTGCGGCATCAAACAATTTTTCAATATCTTCAATTGAGGTTGCATCTGCAGGAACTACATCTGAATTTGTTTTTTTTGCTAACTCATCCAACTCTCCCATCCTAATTGCTACTGGAGCATTTGTTAATATAAACTCAGCACCTTCTTCGTAAGCTCTTTCTGCTACTTTCCATGCAATTGATTGATCGTTTAAGGCTCCGAAGATGATTCCTTTTTTTCCTTTTAATAAGTTATAAGACATAATACTGTTTGTTTCTTTATTTTTTTTATTCGTTCACAAATATAGTGAGATAAATAAAATAAAGTGTTATAGTTTAAAATAAATTATCATTAATTCGATAAAAATAGACAAAAGGTATTTTACTAATCAATTGCCAATAAGTTTTTGGCGTTTTCTTTTGCAACATTGGTAAGTTCTTTTCCGCTCAACATTTTGGCAATTTCATCAACCCTATCTTCCAACGATAATTTTTTCATTAATGTAAGCGTTTTTTCTTTATTATTTTCCTTGTAAATTTTAAAATGTGTGTTCCCTTTTGCTGCCACTTGCGGCAAATGAGTGATGGCTATAATTTGTATTTTTTTGCTCATTTGCTGCATAATAGAAGCCATTTTATAAGCAATATCACCAGAAACTCCTGTGTCTATTTCATCAAAAACAATGGTCTGTATGGATGAATTTTTTGCTAAAATGGATTTTATGGTTAACATTAACCTTGATAGTTCTCCTCCTGAAGCTGTTTTACTTAACGATTTTGGAGCAAATCCTTTATTTGCCGAAAAAAGAAAATCTACTATGTCTATTCCTTTTTCTGTAAACTGATTATTGGTTGTTTGATCTACCTTAAAAATAGCATCTTTCATTCCTAATTCTGTTAAATTAGAGGTAATGTTTTTCTCTAATTCCTTAAAACATTCCTTTCTTTTATTGGAAATGATTATAGCCTCTTTTAACAACTCTTTTTTTGTTTGTTCTATCTCCGTTTGAAATTGTTTTATTTTATCATCGGCTAAGTTTATCTCTAACAATTGAAGTTCTAATTGCTTTTGAAGTTCGAAAAGTTCGTCAGCATTTTGTAATCGATGTTTTTGGGTTAATGAATAGATTGCATTTAATCTGTTGTTAAGATATTCTGCCTTAGAAACATCAACATCCATTGATGTCAGTTCATTTTCTGTTTCAACAGCAATGTCTTTCAGTTCTATAAGAGCTGATTTTAATCGTTCGTGCAGTTGTTGAAATGCATCAGAACAATGTGCAATTTTGGCTATTGCCGAAGTGATTGTTGTTAATTTTCCAACAATGTTATCTTCAGATGCTAAAAGTTGATTAGAGGTAAGTTCTAATGCGTTACTAATTTGTTCTGCATTGTTAATAATTTCTAATTGACCTTCTATTTCTTGTTGTTCATTGGGTTGCAGTTTAAATTCTACTAATTCATTGATTTGAAATAAAAGATAATCCATATCATTTTTTGCAGCAACCTCTTTATTAACTAGTTGTTCATATTCTCTTTTAAGTTGCTGATAGTTTTTGAATGCTTGTTGATAAACAACTGTTTCGTCAGTTAATTTAGCAAAGGAATCGATTACTTCCAACTGAAAATCTGACGAATTTAATTCTAATGTTTGATGTTGAGAATGAATATCGAAGAGGGCTGTTGCAAGCTCTTTTATGGCAATAAGATTTACTGGAGTATCATTTATAAAAGCTCTAGATTTACCATTATCACTAATTTCTCTTCTGATAACAGTTGGCGTTTCAAAATCCAATTCATGTTGCTCAAAGAAAGATCTAAATTTTGTTTCACTAATAATAAAACTTCCTTCAACCACACATTTTTTTGTTTTATCATTCAACACTGAAACGTCTGCTCTTTGTCCTAAAATGAGTGATAATGCTCCTAAAAGAATAGACTTCCCTGCCCCTGTTTCACCTGTAATAACTGTGAAATCATTATTGAAATCAAGCTGAAGTTGCTCGATAATAGCATAATTTTTAATGAGGAGAGATTGAAGCATAATGAATTGAAAATTGCAACTTAAACTTTTTCAAAAATACATATTTTTTTTCGAGACAAATTGCATATACTCAACACACATAGTTACAGAAACAATTAGTAAGATAAATTTGTCTTACGAAAAATAGAAAAAGTTTTACTTTTTAATTGCCTTATACTTACTTGCGTTCATCGGATTAATTCTGTCTAACAAGGTAACCACCTCGTTTTTTTCATTCACTAATGCGTCTTTAAATAAGTTTACAATTTCATCTGCTTTAGCATTAAAAAAAGATTGCAATTGAAATGCTCCTGGTTTAGCTTTATAGACTTTATCCAATAATTTCAGGCTTTCTAATACCACTACTCTACCTGTAGCAACATCTTTTGCCATTACATCAAATCCCAATCGGTGATATTCGTAATAACACTGGCGAAGCGGTTCGTGAGTTGGATGTAATAAATCTTGAATAATCCAATATCTGTTTGCGTTGCTTTCAAAAGCCTTCCAACCTGGTTCTCTAGCTCCTTGAGCGTTGGTTATAATTTTTTGTGCTTCTGTAAAATAGGGTGTTCCGCCTTTTAATGAATAAGAATCATAATCCAATCCGATGATAACATAGGCATAAAAAGCCAACACAGAAGTCAGGTTATTTAGAAAAGAAGTTTCAGAATATTGTAAATTATCAAATTCATTAAACGTAAATTCAAATTCTTTATCTATGTGATTGAGTAAGGTTGAATTATAAGAACTATTAAAAATAGGTCGTCTCGATTGAACTTGTATGGATGCTTTAAAAGTAGTTGGCGATGATTGTTCGTTTACCGAAATTAGCATTGAACACTCAATTCGTTCATTGGGTTGATAAATGTTATTCGTCCATTTTCTAGAATTCATAAACTCAAAAATATTTTTTTGCATCACATCAAAAACACTTTTGTCGGTAGCTTGAACTTGAGATGAATTGATTTGAACTGAACAGTTAAGCTCTTGGGCAATAGAAAATGTACTGCTCATTAAAAGTAGTACTAAAAGCAGTATTAAAAAACTTATTTTTTTTATCGTTAATAACAATTGTTCCATAATAACTTTTATTAATTAGAGGCTGAGTTAGAATGTTAGAGATCGATAATAACGAAGAAATCGGACATTCTGGACAAACCATAATTAGTGTCTATCTTTTTAGTCGAGAGTTTGGTTCAGAATGTTCGAGTTCGAGGTTTCGAAGACCTGAAAATCAGGAGTGTACTTTTGTACATGACTGATTTGAAGGTCGAGAAAAACGAAGAAATCGGACATTATGGACAAACTCTAATTAAGTATTGTTTCAAAAATATCTTTAGCCACTTCCGTTTTTGATTTTAAAGGAAATGATTTTTCCATATTATTTTTCCCAATAATAGTTATTTTATTGGTTTCATATTCAAAACCTGCACCGCTATCATTCAACGAATTTAAAACAATATAGTCTAATTTTTTTCTTTTCAATTTATCTTTTGCATTTTTAAGCTCATTGTCTGTTTCCAATGCAAATCCAACCAATAGTTGTTTTTTTGTTTTAATATTCCCAACAGAAGCTAAAATATCTTTTGTTGGAACTAACTCCAAATTAGATAATATATTTTCTTTTTGAGTTGTTTTTTTTATTTTAGTTGTTGATTTAAGTTTAGGTGTAAAATCTGCAACAGCAGCAGCCATTATTATTATATCTGCAAAAACTATTTTTTTATGAACTTCATCATACATTTCTTGAGCAGATAATACGTTTATTCTATTAATCGAAGATGATGTTGCTAAATTTGTTGGCCCTATGATTAAATCAACATCAGCACCAAGTTGAGCAGCTCTGTTGGCTAACTCTACACCCATTTTTCCTGTAGAAAAGTTACTGATAAAACGAACTGGGTCAATTTTTTCTATGGTTGGACCTGCTGTTATGAGTACTCTTTTTTTTTTTAAAACTTGAGTTGTATTAAAGAAATCTAATACCTTGTTATAAATAAACTCAGGTTCACTCATTCTTCCTTCGGCATCAATTCCACTAGCTAACTCACCTTTTGGAGAGGGCAAAATGGTATTTCCAAAAGCGTTTAATTTAGCTATATTTGCTTTTAATGTTGGATGCTGAAACATATCAACATCCATTGCTGGGGCAATCATAACTTGGCTTTTAGCAGAGAAATAAGTGGCTAATAATAAGTTATCACAAATGCCATTTGCCATTTTAGCAATGGTGTTTGCTGTTGCTGGAGCAATAATAAACAAATCGGCCCAACGTGCCAATTCAACATGGTTGTTCCAAACGCCTGTTTCTTTATTGAAAAATTCAATAAAAACTTCATTTTTAGAAACAGTTGCTAAAGTTAGAGGAGTAACAAAATCAATTGCAGAATGAGTTAGAACAACTTTTACAGTTGCTCCGTTTTTTATTAATAAACGAACAAGTAAGGGTGTTTTATAAGCAGCAATTCCACCTGAAACCCCAAGAAGAATATGTTTGCCTTTAAGCATATTTACTATTCTTTAGATTCTGAAGGGTGTTTAACAAACAATTTATCTTCTAAAAATTCTTTTAATGCAATTGCATTTGTTTTTGGCAAACGCTCATAGAAACGAGAAATTTCAATTTGCTCTCTGTTTTCAAAAACTTCTTCTAAATTGTCTGTAGTTGAAGCAAATTCTTGAATTTTATTTACTAATTCTTCTTTTAATTCAACAGCTATTTGGTTTGATCTTTTAGCAATTGCCACACAAGATTCATAAATATTTCCTGTTTTCTCTTCGATTTCTTTTAAATCTCTAGTAATTGTGCTTAGTTCTGCATTGGTTGTTTTGAAGTTCATAGTTTATAAATTTTCTAGTTTAATTTTATTTTGTTCCTCAGTCATTTTTTCGAAAATGGTTTGAGCTTCTTTTAGGTATTTACTTTTACCAAAAGAATCTACAAAGGTATAATAAGCTTCGATAGTATTTCCAATTCTTTCCAATTTTTTTTCTTTAATACTATTATTTGTAAGCAAATAATTAGATTTTAGTATTAAAAAAGTTAATTCTTCACGGTATTTAGTGTCAGGAAAATCTTTTAATGTATTATTTATATCTACAATTGCAGCTTTATAATCTTCAATTTTAAAATATTGTTTAGAATTAGAATAGGCTTTTTCTTCTAATTTACTTCTAAGTTTATCCATTAACACATTGCTCGAATCAACTAATGTGTTGGTAGGATATGTATTAATAAAAGTTTGCAAAGAATTAATGGCGTTGTATGTTTCTGTTTGATCCAACTCAGGAATAGGAGATAATAAATAAAGTGTATATCCATTCATAAAAAGCATTTCTTCCACATGTTTGCTTGTTGGAAATGTTGAAGTAAATTTTTTAAAATGATAAGCCGCACTATATAATAAATTCGATTGAAAGTTGGCATAAGTGTACCAATAATAAACCTCTTCTGCCCTATCCGAACCTCTTAATAATGGAATCAATTCTTCTAAAAGAGGTATAGCTCTATCGTATTTTTCTTTTTCATAATATTCTTTTGCTGCAGTATATTTCAACTCTACATCTCCACTCTTTAGGATACGTTGGTACTTACTACATCCAACAAAAATGATAGATAACACTAATAAGATATAACTTCCCTTTTTTAACATGGGTGCAAATGTAAGAATTAAAGCGTTTTAAAAATTAAAATTAAACGACATAAAATCATATTAATCTGTAATTTTTCTAAAAAACACTATGGTAAATCTATTGTCCGAAGATTGATAATATTGTATGCGTTGAAAATTTGGGTTGTTTTGATAAAATTCGTAAGGTTGGCTTGTTGGTCGTAAATTTGGTCGATAACCATAATGTGATTCCCATATTAACAAATCACCTTTTTTTAATGAGTCTGTAACTTCTTTAGTTACACTATCAATGGCTTTGTTTTTAAATTCATTTTTATTTTGATTGAGGTAATAATAGAAAAGTGTATGTCCACAAACAACTCTAGAATCTGCTGTAAATAACTGTTCATTGGGCGGTGTTGATGTTATGTGGTTTTTGTACCAACGTGCGGCTTTTTCAACAGTTTGTTCTTCTGGTTGTATTTTTCTAGATGTAATGGAAGTAAAACCTTCAAAAACAATGATTAATGAAAACGCAATGATATATTGTTTGAGTTTGAGTGGCAAAATAAGCAACACAACTGCTAGCACAGAAAACAGTAAGGGCTTCCAATTTCTTACCTCACTTAAATGAACAAAATTATGTTCATAGGATTGGTAAACACCAACGAGTATCAATAGTGGAATAAGAAAAATGAGTAATAAATGTTTTTTATTATAACTTGTGATTTCCTGAACAGCCAAAACACCTATAATTGCTAGTAGCGGTGATATTGTAATTAAATACCTAAGATTTCCTCCGTTTCCTGGTCCAAAATTTATAGACTGCATATTGAAAGCACAATTTACTAGTAGCACAACTATAACAGGTACAGAGAGTAACCAATTTGGTTTTTCTCTTTTTAAAATTTTTATTCCAACATAAGCTACAAAAAGAACTAAGACAACAGAGCCAAATATCACATTTGACATTTCAAAGTAATGCTCAAAACCTTGTTTGGGCCATTCATCTTTAATTCGCTCCGAAAATTCTTTTGATTGTGTATAAACATAGAGTAAATCTCCTGTTTGTATATATCCAATTAAATTTAGAAGAGCTGTAAAAATACCAGTTAAAACTGCTGCTATCCATTCTTTTTTAACTAAAAGGACAAAAAACAATAATCCCGAAAGCACATGGTATTCTTGCCTTGTGAAAGCTACATAAGAAATAATTAAAGCTGATACGATGTACTTTTTATTATAAAATTGAAGTACTGATAATACAATTAAAAATGCAACTAATAACTCTGCATAATTTCTGAATGACAACATGAACCATAGCGGTTGTAAGCCTAGAAGAAAAAATATTAAAATTCCATTTTGAGCATTTAATTTATGCAAAATTTTATATGAAAAATAAACAGTAAAAGCAGCTAAAATGCTATTAAAAACTTTTAAAAAAGTAAAACCACCTAACGCAGGAAGAGCATAAAGCAATCGATAGCCTATTTTAGAGTTTGCTCCAAAAATGGAACTAAAATCATCGTGCCAAATGCTTTGCGACATAATGAAATTTGCTACCTCATCATGTTGATAAAATCCATCTGAAAAAGTAGAAAAAACATAATACAAAATGGCTAATATTCCTGTTAGAGATATTAATTTCCAGTTACTTATAGAAGTATCAGATTTAGTTGTTTCTATTTTTTTTTCCTTTATAATTTCTTCTTTATCAACTTTCTTATTACAATTTTTATTCTTCATAATCGTTATTAAATATTAAGTATCCAGTCAGATAATCTATTTTTATACGTGTAATTAATCAGTTTTTTTTGTAACGTATCATCAAAAATAGTATCGCCCGATTCTATTTTTAATGCTTCTTCTGGAAATGGAATAAAATCAACACTTACTCCGTATTTTTTTGCTATGAGCTTAGCTACTTCAAATAAACTTAAATTATCGTTGCTTCCAATGTTAATTATCTTATTTTTAGTAGTTTCTAATTCTATGGATTGGGTTATGCATGCAATGATATCCTCAACATGTGTAAATGTTCTTTTTTGCATTCCATCTCCATAAAGTGTTATGTTTTTTTTCTCTCTTGCATTGTTTAAGAAAAAACCGAGTGTTCCATAAGAATAAGATTCGTTAATTCGATTTCCATAAGGCACACAAATTCTAAAAACAGTATAAGCTACCCCAAAATTATGCTGATACATTTTCAAGTAGGATTCACACGCTAATTTTGTTTGAGCGTAAATTGTTAATGCTTCTTTTTCAGCATCTTCACTCAAAAAAACGTCTTTCTGCCCTTTATAAACTAAACGCGTGGAAGGAAAAACAATTCTTGCTTTTGATTTGCAATTTTTATGATGATTGAGAATGTTTAACAATCCAATTTCATTGGCTAAAATAAATTCCTGATATTGGTCAAAACCCACTGTTGTTCCTGTAAGTCCTGCAAAAATGTAAATAGTTTCTACATCAAAATTTAATTGTTCTACTTCCTTTTTGTTGGTAATGTCTATCTGAAGGTAGTTTTCATACTTATCAGCAGAATGAGTTGAATTTCCTATTGGTAAAAAATCAACGTGATTATCTTTTAAATGTAAGGCTAGGTGTCGTCCTAAATAGCCATTTGCTCCAAAAATAATTACGTTATTCATTTAAATCTATAAAAAAGTGGTTCAAATATAGGTTTTTATACTCAACACACATAGGTTTTGGGAAATTTTGGTAAAAAAATGATGCACACTTTCAACAAAATTCAAGAAGATTATTCAGGATGGGTTAAACAATAAATTAAATAAAAAAACCGCCTCAGTGATGAGGCGGCTTCTTATTCGATTAATTTTTAATATTATTCTAACTTAAAATTACTCAACAATCAATTTAACAGTTTGTTTTTCATTGTTGTTATCAATAGTTAAGAAATAAATTCCTTTATCAAAATCAGCTAAAGAAATTGTTTCTTTTGTTTGACCTGAAACAGTAACTCTATTTGTTAAAACTGTTTGTCCAACAATATTAGTAACAGTTAAATTAACTACTTCTGTAGATTTTGCATCTAAACTAATGTTAAAAATTCCATTACTTGGATTTGGAAACACAGAGAAAGTAGTGTTGTTAGATAATTCATTAACAGAACTACCTGGATCGAAATTCATTCTTACCATTGGAGTTGAAGTTGTAAAGAAAGCTTCTCCTGTATTTGGATTTGCCATAGTTGGATAAAAAATCAAACTTGTTGCACCACTTCTTGTTCCGTTTCCAGGAGAAGATCCACTGGTTCCATAGAAAAATGGATTCAACGCATGAACTGCTACAAAATAAAATTCACCTGCAGTTACAGTTGGCGTGTTTGGTAATTCTAATTTTACTAGGTTACGTAAATCACTATTAGTAACTGTATAAAAATTAGATCTGTCAAGTTCAACAAAATCACCGTTAGCATCAAAACCATACAATACAGCATCAATAGTAGCTCCAACAATGTTTATTGGGTTTGTACCTGTAGTACTATTACCAACAACAACATCAATAGCATACAATGGTTGAGTTGATACAACATCAAAGTAATTACCTGCTTCAAATTCTACAGATGTAGAAGGTGCAGGTCTTGGACCTCCACCGTTTCCAATTGTATTGGTAGTTCCAAAATCTTGTAGTGGACCAAAATCATCCGCAGCATAAATGTATTGAGAAATTTCAAATGGAGGAAAACTCATAGTATTGTCGCTAGGTAAAAAGTCGGTATGACCTGTATTTGAAGAAAGTTCCAATGAAGTATTGTAAGGAATGCCAAGAGTTGTTGGAGGTGTAAAAGAAGTAGTTGGAAATAAACTATCTGTGGCAGCTGGTGCTAAAGCAACAGGAGTGCTTGTTCCAGCAAATGCAGTACCACCATTAATATTCGCAGTCATTATAGTTCCTGTTTGTGTAGCAGCACCTTGATTTACAACCTCAATAGAAAAATTAATTGGTTGGTTTTGAGCAACTGGAATTCTTGTATAAGGAACTTCTCCTTGAGCAGAACCATAATAAGCATTGGAAGCTACTAAATCCATTAATGGAGTTTCAATAACTGCAATATCATCAACCATCCAAAAATAGTGAGATGCACCTGAAGCCCAATGAAAACGCAAATAAATATTACCAGTAACACCACCAGCAATAGCAGAGATATTAATGTGTTTTACAAAAGGATCAGCCGACATAGCGTTGATAGCAACACCACCACGAGCATCAAATGTTTGTACATTTGTAGCAAAAGTAGGATCTGTACTTACTACTAAATTTAATGCTGCTGCTGAGGCACAACATAATCTGAATTTTTGTTGAAAAACTACAGAAACATCTGATTGTCCTGTTAAAGCGATAGCTGCTGTTTGGAAGTAAGCATCTCTATCTGCAATAGGAGTAATAGTTTCTCCAAAAAACAACATGTGATTTCCACCACTTGTTGAAGCAATAGCTCCTGTGTTGGTAAAAGTAGCACTTATCGCTGCTGCATTAATAACCCAATTTGCCCCATCAGCTCCACCAGTTGTCCAACCAACTGGTATTCCTCCAGTAAAATCTTCCGACCAAATGGTATCACCTGCAGCTTTATTAATAATGTTGTTTGATTTAACCCCTACATCTTTAGCAGGGTTATAAATCTCTAGCTTAGCATCGCTAAACGTTTTCTGTTGATTGCTTTGTGCAATAGCAAAAGAACCTACAGAAAGTGCCATAGCACATAAGTAAATTTTTTTCATAGTTTTTTATTTTATAAATTATTAATTAGTTAACAAATATACAAAAAAAGAACACCCGAATAAAATTCAGGTGTTCTTTTTTAAGAAAATTTGTATTTTAACGTATCTTTTTAGATTTGTTAAAATTACTCAACAATCAATTTAACTGTTTGTTTTTCATTGCTGTTATCAATAGTTAAGAAATAAATTCCTTTATCAAAATCAGCTAAAGAAATAGTTTCTTTTGTTTGGCCTGAAACAGTAACTTTTTTAGTTAAAACTGTTTGTCCAACAATATTAGTAACAGTTAAGTTAACCACTTCTGTAGATTTTGCATCTAAATCAATGTTAAAAATCCCATTACTTGGATTTGGAAACACAGTGAACATAGTGTTACTTGATAATTCTTTAACTCCAATTGCACTGTTTACAATTAATCGAACCATAGGAGTTGCAGTTGTATAATAATTTTCATTTGTTGTTGGATTAGTCATGTTTGGATAGAAAATTAAACTTACAGGACCTGAAGGAGATGTATTATCAGGAGAGGTTCCACTAACGCCATAAACAAAATTTGTGTAAGCATGAACAGCTGCAAAATAAAATGTTCCTGCAGTAACAGTTGGTGTTGTAGGTAAAGGTAAAACCACAGAATTTCCTTGGTCAGCTAAAGTTGTTGTATAAAAAGCACTTCTATCTACTTCTACAAGAGCTGTACCATCATCTTCATAAAGCACTAAATCCATTGTAGTTCCTGCAGCAGTTGTAGTACCAACAATAACCTCAATGCCTGTAGCGATAGTTGTGTTTACTATTTCAAAATAATTACCAGCTTCAAATTCAGCTCCATTAGAAGGACTAAGTCCACCACCATTTCCTGCCAACGTAAAATCATCCATAGCATATTTATCAGTTGTAATTTCAAAAGGAGGAGGTGTTATTGTATTATTAGAAGGAGAAGCATCTGTAGCAGAAGAAGCAACAGTCATGGTAATATTATGAGCTCCAACAGCAGTAGCAGGAGTGTATTGAGTAGTTAAGAACAAACTATCACTTCCACCAACAGGTACAGTAACTGCAGCACTTGTAGCAGTAAAAGTTCCACTATTTACATCTACAGTTAGTTGAGTTTGAGATTGAGCCAACGCACCAACATTATCCACTTCCATAGAAAAATCTACAGCTTGAATTTGATTCATAGGAACTCTAGAATAAGGAATGGTATTGAATCCGTACCAAGCATTTTTTGCAACTAAATCATTGTCATCAGTTTCTGTAATTTTAACATCATCAACCATCCAAGCATAATCACAACCTCCTTCATATTTGAATCTAAACAATACAGCTGCTTGATTTCCTGCAACAGAAGAAATATTTACATTTACTATATCAGGATTTACTGCTGCAGATCCACCACTAAATGCATTTACAGCAACATTATTGATTCTGAAACGAGTCCAAGTTGTTCCTCCATTGTTACTTACTTCAACAAATGTTGAATCTTGAAATTTTCTATAATATTGTTCAAACTCTATTGATACATTAGCATTACCAAGTAAGTTAATAGGTGTAGCTATCTGTATATATGCATTTTGATTACCAGAACACATTAAATCAGAATCGTATAATGCAAAACCGTTTGCTGCACTAGTTGAAGCAATACCGTTAATAGCAAATGCACCTGTAGGAACACCTGTTCCAACAACCCAGTCATCTGAATTACCAGCTAAATTACCAATTATCCAATCGGAAGGATTACTAAAATCATTAGACCAAAGAGTTGCTCCTTTAGAGTGATTAATATTTGTAACAGATTTAATGTAACTTTCATTTTGTTGTTTTAATGGATGTGCTTTTTTAACAGCAGTTTGCCCAAAAGACAACGATCCAATTGATAGTGCAACTGCACATAAGTAAATTTTTTTCATAGTTTTTTATTTTTGGTTTTTAAATTAAGGTTCAAATTTAATCATTAATTTTTAACTCTACCAATAATATTAAAATTTATCGATTATAAAAAGTAAAAAAATTAGTTTTGCAATATTCATTCACTTAATCATATTTGTAAACCTTTTATTTATATCCTAAACATTCTCTCATGAGACTATTGCCCTTAAAGTGGAATGCCTTATTATTAATTTTTATTTTTTTAAATAGTTGTAATCTATTGAAAAATAATAATCCTTTAATTAATAATGGTGAACAAATTTTATATACCACTTCTTCAGGTGTTTATACTTTTGATTTAACAACTCGAAACAGTGATCTATTGCTTGAACGAAATAATTTATTTCTTCCTTATAGAGTTAAATCTAATTTTAACGAGAAAGATGTAATTTTTGGTGAAAAAACAACATCTGAAAATTCTAACGAAAATCAATTCAACTTCTATTACCTTAATAAAAATAACAAGGAATTTTGGAAGTTCAAGACCTTTTTAATTAAGCAAAAAGAGTATCATTTTAATATAACTATTACTCAATTTTCCAATAGTGGGAATATTAATTTCATAAATGACACTTTAGTTCCTTGTGATACATTTAATGTTGAAAAAAAAATAGTTCATTGTAATGAGTGGTCTTTGGTATTAAAAAACAATACAATTACCTCTAAAGAGGTTATTAGTAGAAAAGGAAATATTTACTTAAAAGAAAATGGAAAGGAAGAATTAGTTATTGAAAACGAAAATACTAAAGGACAGAGAATTATTGGGGGATATATTAACCCTCAACTATCTAACAATCAAAAAAAAATTATTGTACAATTTAATCCAAATTTAATTTCTGATTTAGAAGGTATTTATGAGTTTGATATTGAAAATAAAACTCAGAATCATCTCTTAAGTGGAAAGAATAATTTGTTTCCGAAGTATTCTAAAAATGATGATAAAATTATGATTGCTCGAAATAAAAGATTGTCTGAAGAAGATGTCTGGATTTATGATGTATTTGTCTATAACTTGTTAAACAAAAAAGAATTTAAAGTTGCTGAAGAAGTAACTTATTTTGAGTGGATAAAATAAAAAAGCTGTTCTAAAAAATCAGAACAGCTTTTTTTATAAATTAATTTTAGAAATTATCTAATGTTAATTTTTTCTGTTAAAACTCCTTGATCGTATGTTACATTTACAACATACAAACCAGCAGCCATATCATCTAAAAGATATTCTTGAGTTCCTGAAACCACTTTGATTTCTTTTACCAACTGACCAGCAGCATTCATAATTTGCATTACACCATTTGTTAATTTAGCATCTGTTGTCAACTTCAATGTGTTGTTATAGTTAAAAAGAGAAACTTGATTAGCAATATTTTCTGATACAGAACTTGTTCCCATATCACCAGCATTAATAGGTGTGTTTGGAGTTGCATTATATGCGTAATCTTTTAAAGTTAATGTTAATTGATCTGCAGAAACATCAAAACGAGCCCATCCATAGTGAATGTTACCGCCAACACTAAATTTCAATCCCATATAGCCATCAGTAACTCCTCCGTTCCATTCTTCGTTATATGGAGAACCTTGTCCAATAACATAAAAACCCATTGTTCCTTGCACACAATTTGTGCCTAACCACGGACCAGTTGCTCCAACTGCAGCTCCATTAGCTAATTTTTTAACATAATTATATGCACTTGGTGCAGAACCCATTATTTCGTTATCAGGATTTCCACCAGCACAAGCTGAACCTGTTGCAAATGGAACTGCTACAGCCGCATTAACCTGACTATTACCTACAACAGCTGCTATAAAATCACCAGTCATATCATTATTTAAATCAATAGTAATGATTTGATTTTGACCTGTTACCGTTTGATCTGGAATTACATCAGTATAAATAATTTGTCCTGTTGCTGATGCTCCTGTAGCTAAAATAGCTGCTGAAGCAGACATGTAATTCATTAATTTTTTGTCTAAAATAGAGTTAGTTTTTTTCATAAGTATTTGTTTATTATTAATAACTATTAATTTATAACCACAAATATAATTTATTTAATTCAATAATTAAAAAAATTATTAATTATTTTTTTACTTTACTTCTATAAAGATTTGAATCAACAACTTGCACCATTTTTTCTTGAGATAATATATTTCCTAAAAAAGCATTTATTTTTTCAGCCTCTATTTGTGGATGATTTATTACTTCTGCATAATTAATGGGGAGAATATCAATATTTGGCTGACTATCTAACCAAGTGTTTGTTTTTTCTATTTGTTTTTTATATGTTTCAGCTAGAGGTAATGAAAAAGTTTTTTCTGCTTTTTCTTTCTTTTTCCCCAACATTATTTGTTGAGAAACAAGCACTTCATCCATTTCTCGCTGCATGAAAATAATTTTATAATTAAAATTTGGTGGTAGCGATGGCAAAAGTTGAGCAATTACTTTAATTACTTTTCCTGAAGCTAAATGCATCCATGAATTATCATTAGCTAAACGTTTAACTGGCTCATATTCATAATAACCTTTTGGGTTATTTTTGTCTGCCTCTCTATTTTCATCCACAAGAGCTTTTAAACCTCCTTTTGTTAGCATTTGCATCATCATTGAAGTGCCTGACCGAGGTAATCCAGAAACAATAACAACATCTCCTTTACTAGCTTCTTTCACTTTTTCTTTATGGAATAATACTTTTTCATTATCATTTAAATAATTCTCATAAATATCTATCAACCATTTTCTTGCTCGAGTCATTTTTGGAGCCATTGTTAATGTTAATTCAAATGCTTGTGCTGCTTCTGAATATTTTTCTAATTGCACCAATGCTTCAGCAATATGATAATGACACTGTGGATAAAAATAAGTATGTTCAATAACATTAAAAAATTCTATCAGAGCTTCCTCTGGCTTCTCCTGTCTTAATTTACATAATCCTAATCCATGTCTTGCAACTGAATTTCCTGGGTCAATGTCTATTGCTTTTGCATAAAAAATCTCTGCCTCACTCCAATTTTGTTTACTATGTTCGATTTTAGCTAATTCTATTTGTATAGATGCACTTTTGGGAAATTTAAGCTCTAATTCAGTAAACTTTTTAGATGCAAGATTTAATCTATTGGTTCTTGCATATAAATCAGCCTCATAAAAATCGACTAATGGTGGTAATTTTTCAACTTCAATGTTTTTTCGTGCATCTATTAATAGCTGTTCACACTCTTTAAACATTTTTTTATTCATGTAGCAAACAGCTAATTTTTCATAAAAACGAAATGCTTTCTTATCTGTAATGATAAGTTCTTCTAAAATTGGTATGGCTTTATCAATTTTGTTTCCATCTATTAAATTTCGTGCTAAATAAAATTTGGATTCATTTTTCGCATTTTCAACTGCTTTCGCTTGATTTTCATCAGGTTTTTCAATATATCCTAATTCTACTAATTGATCCAGTGCTTCTTGGTTTGCCCACTTATCTTCCTGCAAATTTTCATCGTGCATCCCATGGATTCCATCTACCTTTTCCCAACTTTCAATATGCTCTAAAAATGGGTTTTCAGTAAAACATTCTACCAATGGTTTTCCTTCCATGTCTTTTCCTATCGGTAATCCATATAGTGCCAATAAAGTGGGTGTTACATCAATTATTGATGCTCCAAATACTTGCTCTCCCTTTTTTATGTTTGGTCCTTTAATGGCAAAAATACCATAAGGTCGATGTTCGTGTGCTGGGGCTGCAGGTTCATCGGGTAATGAGGTTGGTCGTAAATGATCTGAATGGAATCCATGATCTGATATTATCATCACTGTAGTATCATCATCAATAAGGTTCAACATTCGCTCTAACATCATATCATGAAAAAGATAGCCTCCTGTTACAACGTGTTTGTAATTTTTATAATCTTCATCAGACAATCCCTTCATTTGAGGTGGATGGTACTTCATTGCCAAATGGCTAAAATGATCTATGGCATCATGATAAACTGCCATAAAATCCCATTCTTCTTCCTCCATTAAATAAGTAGCTGCATTATGAATACTAGCACAATGGCTAAGCACTTTTGATACCGCAAACAGCCGTTGATCTTTATCAACATCAATTTTCCTAGCATTTGGCACAAATGGTAAGATATGAGCCATGGTAAGTTCAACTGGATGCACTCGAAGGTTTGCCATTTCATCATGTAATCTTTCAGGATGAACAACTCCTTTTAAAAGAGGCCATTCATCACCATATTTTACACTACAATGTTGATAGAAATTTGAAACCATCACACCATTAATTGGTTCAGCTGGGTGACTTGGCCACCATCCAACAACATTAGATTTCATTCCTTGTTGGTTCAATATATTCCATATTGCCTTAACTTTTCTTGAAGTTGAACTTACTGGTTTAACACCCTTGTTATCGGCAGATGGTTCAACAAAACCAAGTATTCCATGTTGGTCAGCTCTTTTTCCTGTTGCTATTGATGTCCAAAGCATAGGAGATAAAGGAGGGTCAAGTGTTGCTATATTACCCCAAGTTCCTTCTGCCAAAAACTTTTTTAATGTAGGCATTTTACCTGTATCCATTAAAGGTTTTATTATCTTCCAGTCTGCAGCATCCCAACCAATAACTAATACTTTTTTTGCTAGTCTTTTTCCCATAATGTTACCTTACTTCTTTTTTATTTTTTTTTGGAGTTGTTTTTTTTTCATTACTGACTGTAGCAATTTTATCTCTAGCTTCTCTCCATGCTTTAATCCCAACAGCTCCTAAGGCTAAAAGTCCTAAACTACCTGATTCAGGAATTTCAACCTCTTCACGAGTTTCGTTTAATATTATTTTAGGTAATTTATTCATTGTGTTTCGTTTTTATTAAAAATGTAAAAATAATTACTATCAAACCCCTACTTCCATATAATTTTCAATAGGATTACAACTGCAAACTAAGTTTCTATCCCCATAACCATCATTTACTCGGCTAACTGTGGGCCAATATTTAGCTTGTTGTATCCAATTTAATGGGGCAATAGCTTGTTCTCGTGTATAAGGATGATTCCAATTTGCATCAATTATTGAGGCTAACGTATGTGGTGCATTTTTTAACATATTATCTTCTGCATTCATTTTACCTGAAGCTACTGCATCAATTTCTGCTCTAATGGCAAGCATTACCTCAACAAATCTGTCTAATTCTTCTTTGCTTTCGCTTTCGGTAGGCTCTATCATTAAAGTATCGTGTACAGGAAAAGAAACGGTTGGAGCATGGAATCCATAATCCATTAATCGTTTTGAAATATCGGTAACATCAACATGAGCAGCTTTGAATTGGTTGCATTGCAAAATCATTTCATGAGCAACCCTTCCGTTTACATTTGTGTATAAAATAGGATATGCTTCTGCCAATTTGGCTTTTAGGTAATTTGCATTAAGTATGGCAAATTGAGTTGATTTTTTCAATCCTTCAGTACCTAACATTTTAATATAAGCGTAAGAAATCAAACATACATAAGCACTTCCCCAAGGAGCAGAAGAAACAGCGAATATGGCTTTTTCTCCACCTGTTTTAATTATTGCATTTGATGGTAAAAAAGGAGCTAAATGTTTTGCTACACCGATAGGACCAACTCCAGGACCACCACCACCATGAGGGATAGCAAATGTTTTATGTAAGTTTAAATGACAAACATCAGCACCTATATTTGCTGGGTTTGTTAATCCTACTTGTGCATTCATATTGGCTCCATCCATATAAACTTGACC
Organism: Vicingaceae bacterium; assembly: GCA_019429185.1. Lineage (GTDB taxonomy): Bacteria > Bacteroidota > Bacteroidia > Flavobacteriales_E > Vicingaceae > BRH-c54. Next base: position 8,465 of record JAHYJH010000008.1, on the reverse strand, counting down.
TCCATTTGCATGAATAATTTCTGTTAATTCCATAATGCTTTCTTCAAAAACACCGTGCGTAGATGGATACGTAACCATTAAACAAGAGAGATTAGCAGCGTGTTCTTCGGCTTTTACTTTTAAATCAGCTACATCAATGTTTCCATGTTCATCGCATTTAGTAACAATCACTTTCATTCCTGCCATTACTGCACTTGCTGGATTCGTTCCATGAGCAGAAGATGGAATTAAAGCAATGTTTCTATGTGTATCTCCTCTGCTTTTGTGATACGCTCTGATAACAAGTAAACCAGCATATTCTCCAGAAGCACCCGAATTTGGTTGTAATGAAACTGCGTTAAACCCTGTTATTTCAGCTAAATCATTTTCTAATGTTTTTAGCATTTCTTGATAACCTTCTGCTTGATTAAGCGGTACAAAAGGATGAACATTCGCCCAATCTGACCAACCTAATGGAATAAGCTCGGTTGCTGCATTCAATTTCATGGTACATGAACCCAATGAAATCATGGAATGTGTTAATGATAAATCTTTATTTTCTAATCGTTTAATGTAACGCATCATTTCTGATTCAGAATGATACTTATTAAACACTTCGTGGGTTAAATAAGCTGATTTTCTATGAAATTCAGCAGGTATTGAAAGTGTAGGATTGCTATTTTGAGTAGCTTTTTGTCCTAATGCTTTTTCAAAAACAGCAACAATTTGGTTAATAGATGCTTCATTTTCTGTTTCTCCTATGCTTATTGAAACAGAATTGTTGGTGTAATAAAAATTAATTTTATTTTCTAACGCAATTTTTTCTAAATGCTCTTTTTGAGAAGCAGAAATAGCATAAGTTAGCGTATCAAAAAATGTTGAATTTGTTCGTTTTAATCCTAAGCTGTCAATTTGTTGCGAAAGTTTGTTTGTTAATACGTTTATTTTTGTTGCTATGTTTTTTATTCCTTCTGCACCGTGATAAACAGCATACATTCCTGCCATAACAGAAAGCAACACTTGAGCGGTACAGATGTTAGAAGTTGCTTTATCTCTTTTAATGTGTTGCTCTCTGGTTTGCAATGCCATTCTTAATGCCCTGTTTCCATGAGCATCAATAGAAACGCCTATAATTCTACCCGGAATTGCTCTTTTGTAGGTTTCTTTTGTTGCAAAATAAGCTGCGTGTGGTCCGCCATAACCAAGCGGAATACCAAAGCGTTGCGATGTTCCAACAACTACATCTGCACCCCATTCTGCTGGTGGAGTTAAAAGCGTTAAACTTAGCAAATCGGCAGCAACAACAACTAAACTTTCGTTGGTGTGTGCTTTTTCTACAAAAGTTTTATAATTGCTAATTTGACCTGTTGCATCTGGGTACTGAACAATTCCTCCAAATACGTTATCTGTAAATTGAAAAGTAGAGAAATCGCCTATAACTAATTCTATTCCAAGTGGATTTGAACGAGTTTTTAATACATCTATGGTTTGTGGCAAACATTTATCTGAAACAAAAAATGTGTTTGCTTCTTGTTGTTTTAGTTTTTTACTTCTGTTCGAGAAAGCCATTATCATCGCTTCGGAAGCGGCAGTACCTTCATCTAAAAGAGAGGCGTTAGCTATTTCCATTCCTGTCAAATCAATGATGGCGGTTTGATAATTTAATAATGCTTCTAATCTTCCTTGCGAAATTTCTGCTTGATAAGGCGTGTAGGCAGTGTACCAACCTGGGTTTTCAAAAATATTTCGTTTAATAACTGATGGTGTAATGGTGTTGTAATAGCCTAATCCTATGTAAGTATTAAAAATTTTATTTTTCTTACCTAATTCAGTAATATGATTTAAGTATTCGTATTCTGTCATTGGGGCTGTTAACTCTAATTCTTTTTTTAATCGAATTTTTGATGGAATGGTTTGATTAATTAATTCTTCCATTGATGCTACTCCTATTTCGGAAAGCATACTTTTTACATCGTTTTCTCGAGGTCCGATGTGTCGTTCTGAAAATTTTTTTGTTGACATTGTTAAATGAAAATGGTTAATAAAATTGAGAGCTACAAATGTAACTATGAATGTTGAATTATGAATGTTGATTGGGTAATTATTTTTGATTAATGGTAACTATTCAGATAGCCTATTTATAAAAAACATAGTAAATTAATAATTAGTACCATTTTGTTTTTGCCACAAAGACTTAAAAACACTAAGTTTCACTAAGTTTTTTTTGTGTTTCTTAGCGACTTTGAGCCTTAGTGGCAAGTTTTTGTTTTTTTAATCCCTATTGAATAGTTACAATCAATGTTTAATTATATCTTGCAATTCTACCAACGATTTTTGATTTTTTTTGGAGTTCATGGAATTGATAATACTTTCTTTTTCTTTAGTAGTCAAATGCCAACTTAACGAAATTCGATTTTCTTCATTTTCTAATTCAAAATCAATGATTTGAATAGGTTGACTAATGTCATTACTTATGTATTGAATCATATCATCTAAATTATAGTCTTGAATTGAGAAAAGGTTTGCGTACAAACTTCCAATGGGTGATGAAAATGTTTCTCCAATACTTACCAACGGATTCTGTTTAATATTTTTATTTTTTTCTTTATCTCTAACTCTAATTATTACAACTCCAGAAGTATTTTCCTTAATCCATTCTCGAAAAGTGTACATATATTTATAGGTTGTCATTGCTCCATAATTATCTCTCATTCCTGCATCTAAGACATTAATTTGTGGATTACTTGGCAATGAAACACTTGGCATTATATAGGGAAATGTAGCACTCATACGGATGGCACTTGTAAACTTTAAATTATAGGCATCTTGTTGTTCAAACAATCTTGTAAATTCTACATTTTCTGCAATTGGATTATTGTGTGTATTTTTACTAGGAACATTATTACTTAAAAATGAGATGGATTGGCTGGAAATGAGTAATCTTCTTCCATCATTTATAATTGTAGGAGCAAAAATCATCATTGGAATTTGAGATTCGTATTCTGGTGCTCGGTAATCAATCAAGCGTTTGTTCAACACGTTGTTTGTGTTTTTTAATAATTGCCATTCAAATGCATAACCTCTGTCTTTTAAATAAGTGTATTTCCCATCATTGTATGTTTTCATTCTGATAAAAAAATCGTTTGTTGCTATGCTAAATGCAATGGAGTTTAATAAATCTTTTCCAGCATTTGTTACATAAGAATAATCCGTTAAATGTGGTTGTAAATTATTGTTTCTTTGTCTTAAATAAAGTTCTCTATAGTAAGCAGCTCCGACCATACCTCCTGAAGAACCTGATATTAAATGTATTTTTTGAAAGAAATTACCTCCGTAAATACTATCTAAATAATGAAGCGTATAGTAAGTCCACAATGTGGAACGAGATCCACCTCCGCTTGTATTAAAAAAAACTAATTTTGGTTTTTTAAGATTTCCATTTTTTGTTTTCCAATGCTCTAAAATCTCAAGTGCATTATCTTTATCATTTTTTAAATTTTCTTCATTAAATCTTAAGTTATTCAAATTTTTTAATGAATAATCTGCTTGTTCTAACTTGTAATTTATTCCATACCCCATATTTGCATAAGAGAAAATTTGATGTTTAGACAGGAAGTTTATCAATAATAATAGTAGAATAAATGCAAAAGTAGTCCACCCTTTTAACCAAGTATGAAAAGCACTTGATATAATTAATATCATTGTGAAAAACAACATTACGCTTGCTCCTGCTGGAATAATAAATATTGCTCTTTCATGAAACAAACCTAATACAATATATGAAATAAAAACTACCATTTCAAATGCAGATGCATTTAGGTGGTTCTGTTTAATAACAGATTGAAGCATGGTGGTATCATAATGTGAAATATCTCTTGCTATTTTAGTTGAAAAAGGAGTGTGTAAATACGTTTCAACATGCCATTTTTCTCTTTGTTTAAGAAAGTTAAATAAATCTTCATCTCTTAATAAAATAGTGCTAATTGGTTTTGCATTATCTGTATCAGAACTTATTCCTAAAATATTAAAGATATTTTTATTGGTAGATAAAAAATAAGTAAGTGAAATTAATATATTGATGGTATAACCTACTATAATTCCTGAAACGTACATCATTATTTCTAAAGCAGAAGTGTTTTCATTTTCTAAATGATAAAAAATAACCTTATAGATATAGAAAAGAATAAAAACCAAAGGAATAACGGAATTATTAATACAGTACACCACAAACGGTCTTCTGAGAGTTGCTATAAATTGAAATCTTCCACTATTTATAATATAGCTGGTGATGTTGAAAGTCATCACAAAACCTCCAATAGAAAAACCAATGATTAAATAGGACAAAAAACTAATTTCATCAAGGTATTCTGGTGCTAAAAAAAGATAAGGAATCCCGTATTTAGTAGCTAATGATTGACTGACTATGCTGAACAGTATAACCCAAAAAATAAGAAGGAGGTGGTTTCTTTTCAGGTTAACCAAAAAAAGCTGAACAGGAAAGAAAAAAATAAGTTTGCGAATCATTTGTTGTTTATCATAAATAGAGTGAACAATTCACTAATCTACTACTACGATAAAAGTAATTTTAAGTTTAGTGATTTGGTGTCTTATTGGTTACTTTTTCCATTAATTTTCCAATACCATCTATTATTTTTTTCAACCAATCAAAATATAAGGATATCATTAATGAAATTGACATGAGCCAAATAATAATGGTGTTGAACCAAAATGTTGGTATTTTATTTCCTAAAACAAGTTTTACAGGAGCATAAAAATGTGCTCTAATCCCTTTTGGTTGAAGATATATAGGGTCTATTTTTTGATATAAATGACCATCTAATTCCAAAATTCTATTTAAGTCATTTTTGTTTTTCACAAAATCAGATAGTGCATCATTAGTATAATCATTTTTCATCGCAATAAAAATCGCTTTTAAAGTTGAATCTGCATTTAATTTTGTTGCTAATGCATCTTTCTTTTGGTTTGCGGCTTTGTATAGTTGTAAATAATGATGATTGAGTTCATAAAAATAATTTTCAGTTTCTTTTATTACATGTTGAGTAATTTTTTCTGGAAATAAATTTTCAAGTTGTTGAAATTTAATTGTTGGATTTCTTTGTAACTCAGTTTCTATCTCGTTTCTCAATAAAATAAGGTTATCTTCAATAACTTCTTTTTTATCTTCTTTAGCTATATTATTTTTGGTGCTGCTCAACTTTTCTTTCAACTTTGACAACCAAAAATTCTTTTTAAATTCAGCTTGTTTAAGTTCGCTATCTAAATCGAAAAATTGTTTTTCAAAAGCATTGTTTTTAAATTGATGAACAGCCAATGCTTCATAAGCCCAACGAGAAGTCATTACTTCACCAACAACAGGAACACTGGTTTGAAGTGTTATAACTGGGTTTAGTTTGTCGAATTTAACAATAACTCCACTTAAAAGTAATTGAGGTATAACCAAAAAAGGAATTAATATATATATGGTTACTGCCGAGTTGAAGCTTGCTGAAATATTTAATCCTAACATATTGGCAAAACAAGCTGTTGTAAACAACACTAACCAATAAGCCAAATTCATTCCTTGAATTCCTAAAATTGAGTTCCCAACCAATACAAATGTGAGTGTTTGAATGGCTGAAATCACAAACATAATTGTAATTTTAGACAACAAGTAGCTCGATTTGCTCAGATTAAGAAACTTCTCCCTTTTTCTGATTTTTTGGTCTCTAATTATTTCTTCTGCACTTACTGTTAATCCAATAAAAAGAGCCACAATTACAGCCATAAACATATATGCTGGCAAGTTTTCGTTTTCTCTAAAAATGTAACCCAATTCATTGCTATGATCAGTATTAAAATAACGTATTAAAAAAGCCAATATAAATGCTAATACTGGTGCTTCTAAAAAGTTAATTAATAAATATTGTTGATTAGTAAGTTTTGACAGTACATCTCTAGTAACAAAAACCCTAAATTGCTTCCATTTGTTTGGAATATTAAAACTAATTTTTGGGGCTTGGTCTATTTTTTCAATTATATTATTGCTTTTACTTTCAATAAGATCTAAATATTTTGCATACCATTCTTGAGGAGTAACCTTTCTGTTTTCGGTTGAATGCCCATATTCATCAACAACTCTTGCTTCAATAATATTAAAAATTTGTTCTGAATTTACATTTCCACAAGTAACACATTCGCTTTCATTGCAGTTTACATGGTTCACTAATTGTTTGAAATAAATAACTGCATCAACAGGATTTCCATTATAAATAGGATAACCACCAGTATCTAAAATTAAAAGATTATCAAACATTTTAAAAATATCTGATGATGGTTGGTGAATAACTACAAAAACCAATTTACCTTTTAAGGCAAGTTCTTTAAGTAAATCCATAATGTTTTCAGAATCTCTGGAGGATAAACCTGATGTAGGTTCATCAACAAACAAAACGGATGGCTCTCTTATCAGTTCTAAAGCAATATTCAATCTTTTTCGTTGTCCGCCACTAATTGTTTTTTCAAGAGGGCTACCTACTTTTAAATCTTTTGCCTGATACAACCCAATGCTAATTAATACATCTGAAACTCTTTTAATTAATTGTGCTTCTGTTAAATTATCAAAACACAAACGTGCGTTGTAATATAAATTTTGAAAAACAGTAAGTTCCTCTATCAATAAATCATCTTGTGAAACATAACCTATCACTCCTTCTATTTTTTCTGGCTCGTGATGAATATCTATTCCATTTATAGTTATTCTTCCTGTAGTTGGGGTATATAGTCCATTTAAAAGATTTAACAATGTTGATTTTCCTGCTCCACTTGCTCCCATAATTCCAACCATACGTCCGGATTCTTCTGTGAAGCTAAAATGATGCATTCCTATATTACCTCCTTTAAATTTGTAGGTAATATTTTCTACATCAAAAACTACTTTTTCAGCATCATCATTCACAAAAAACTTAGTAATAATATCACTATAATAAATGGGTTGAACTCTAGAACTTCTGATAGATGAACCCTGGTTTAAAATTCGGGATTGATTTTTGTTTATTAAAATTCCATTTAAATAAAGCTCGGTATTACCAAAATAGCGAACAAAATAGAGGTTTACACTTTCAATTTTTATAATACGAAGCTCCCCTTTAATTCCATCAGAATATATATGTTTACTAAGATTTAATTCATTTTTGAGTTGATTATTGATTATTAAAGCAAAAGGTGAATCTATTTTTTCTTCGAGCGGATTTTTTATGAAATCACTACAGAGTTGATGTTCTTGTGATTTGATGTTAAATGTTTCCGAAACTGTAGATACAAATTCTAATTCTTGCTCTTTAGGATTGTTGTTTGCATAAATAAATTCGAGCAAACGAATTAACACAATAATTTTTTGAGTTTGAGCTAATTCTTCGTTTATTTGAGTGCAAATTAGAAGGATTTTAACGGAATTAACAGAAGTACGTTTTTGTCTTCGAGAGCCGTCTGCTTTTTTTGTTTTTTCTTCTATGAAGTTATCATAGAGAGCCAAATACTCATCAACAAGTTGTTGATTAAGTTGTTGTGTAAGAAAAGATGCAACAATTAATCTACTTTTTTCTGATGCCTCAGCTGCATCAGAAACGATAGAAAATAATTGCATTAAAGCTTTGAGTATTCGCTCGCTCATAGAGAAGTTTAAAGTTTAAAGTTTAAAGTTGCGCAAACCTTTAAAATTATGCAATTTCAATATTTAAGTGTTTTCCAAGCCCAAATTCAATTAGTTTGTAATAGGTAGAAATTTGTATATCACTCAATCCTCGCTCAATTCTAGATATATAACTTTTTTTAGTTCCAGTTTTTTCAGCAAGTTCTTCTTGTGTTAGATTAGCTTCTTTTCGAGCCTCTTTTAACATTACTCCAAGTCGAAATGATAAAGAGTCTGCATCAAACTTATTACGTTTTTCTGTTCCTTTTTTTCCGTACTTTTTAACAAGTATAGCCTCAAAATCTGTAATATTTTGCATATCAGTTGTTTTTATTTTTAAAGTAGTCTTTTTTTAATTTTTCAGCGAGTTTAATTTCCTTTTTAGGTGTTTTTTGTGTTTTCTTAATAAAGCAATTTGTTAATACTATTAAGTTTCCGTCATCAAAAAAACATAAAATTCGAATGCTTTTAAAAGCTGTAATCACTCGTGCTTCATAAATCCCATCAGTATTTTCAAGTGCTTTAAAAAACTTACTTGGCACTTGCCTTTCAAACCGAATTAAATCTAATACGTATTCTATCTTTTCTTGAATTTTTTCGTTTTGATTTGTGTAAAAATCAATAAAATATTTTTTATAGGTAACTATCTTTCTTACCACAACACAAAGTTAACTAATTAGTGTCTGTCTATAAAGTCCAATTTTTTTCAATTTTTTCCTTTTGGAATTTTATTCCAGCCAGTTATTTAGGGCTAATTTCTGTAATTTTTTTCTATTAGTCCATTTTTTTTGTTTTTATC
>JAHYJH010000123.1 GCA_019429185.1 Vicingaceae bacterium | reverse complement strand
TTACCGAAGCTTCACAAGATAAACATCCATCGAAGAATCGAAGTGTGCTTTCTTTCGTCTGAAACAAAATTATAAAAAAAATATGACTTTTATTTGTTTTTTATGACAGTACCTACGGACAGTGGGGGAATTATTTTCTTTTCCAACCCACACTTAAATCATTAGTTTTTGTACTCAAAGTCCTTAGTCTCCTTCGCTCTTGCCTCGCTTCAGACTAATGACAGTGAGGGGTTTCAGTCAGAACTACTCTAATTCAATGAGATCTTTAATCTTATCCAACACTTCATCCAAGTACTTCTGCTTAAGTTGTATCGGTTTTTTCCTTGAAGTAAAGATTGAAGCGGAAATCGTTAAAATGTTACTAAAATGAATTGAAGAACTCTCTGGTAAAGGCTTACTCAACATATCATCTGTTAATTTGTAATGAAACCCATCCTTAATATGAGTCTTCGTAATCTTAACAGCGATAACATCATCATAAGATTGTAAAGAAGAATTTGAAATGATTAACACAGGTCTTTCTTTCCTTCCATCGGCAGTAGAGAATGCCATATCTAACCATACTATATCACCTTGATTATGTGCCACTATTAGTCCCTCATAAAAGATGAATACTCTAGCTGATTTACTGTTCGTAGTAGTCTAGAATGGATTTCAGGGTCACTTAATTTTTCTAATCTCTCCTCAGCTATCTCCAATTCGTCAACAATTGCTACGAATAAATGATAGATTTTATTAATCTCTGGACTATAATCTATAACCTTTTCGTACATTCTTAACAGTTTCTTAAAGGCTCGCTTTTCCTTTACAATTACTTTTAAGTAGGATATAGCTTGCTGAGGCGACAACTCTTTTGGTGAATATCTCTGATGGGACAGGCGTGCATAGTATTTATGCAACATTCTACTGTAGAATCGTATAAAATTATCTCCTAATGAAGTAGGTTCTTCTTTAATCTGATAATCTTCAGAGGACAATACCCAGTCGTTATTTAACTCTATTGCTACCATAATTTCAATACAAAAGTACTAAGTTTATCTTGGTGTTTACAAAAAATCACGGGAAAAATACTAAATCTTAAGCAAAGTGCGTGTTCATTTTTATTTTTTCACGTGATTTACTAATCTGTTTAACGGCAAAAACCAGTCCAATGTTACCTATTCAGGGGATGAAACTCATTAATCTGTTTCCGTTGCTCTTCTAAATTTTCCCGATAATACCATTCTGTTGACGATGGCCACTTGTGCCCCGCCATCAGTTGTACGTCTTCCAATGGTATCTTTCGTTCATTTAACCAGTTAGCAATAACGCTCATTCTAATCGATTTCGAGTGTAATTTTTTATGTGGGAACAATCCTTTTAGTTGCTCCAACATGGAATGAATACCCCCTCGCTGCCGCAAGCGTCCACGCTTGTGGTAAATAAAAGATATGTCAAATGTGGGTTTAATATCCAAATAGTTCTTCCAGTGTAAGTTCTTTATATTCTCCCAACGCAGTGAGTGCTTTTTTGTTGACTAATTTTTTGTTTCCAATCACTAAAAAGTGGTAGTTTCTGTTTTTTATATTTTCCTCAAAAAAGGTTTTTAGGTCGGTTAGTTCCATGGTTTGAACGGTTTCATATACATCTTTATTGATATCGTAATCAATCCCCAATTCTTTTGCATTGAGGTATTTCCAAAAAATGCTTGCTTGTTTGGTTCTGCTGGTTTCTATTTTTTTGAGTGCTGCCAGTTTTGAGCCGTTGAACTGGTCGGTTACTTCTGGCATATTGTTCATCAATTCCAACATGGCTTGTGTAGCATCGTTTAGTTTATCTACTTGTGTGCCTACATAAGCTTGCAGGTAGTGCGAACGATCTAATTTTCTAGGGCTTGTATAAAAAGCATACGCAGAATATGCCAATGCTTTGGATTCTCTGATTTCCTGAAAAACAATGGAAGAAAGTCCTGAACCAAAATATTCATTAAATAAGGTAATAGCAGGAACTTCTTTTTTGATGTAAGGTTTTATTTTAGACACCATGAGCATTTCAGATTGAACCATGTCGTAATTCGCAAAATACACCTTATTGGTGGTAGTTTCTAATTCAGGGAAAATTATTGCGGCAATTAATGGTTTTAATTCTGTTGGTACTTTGTGGTGTAAGCTAATGAGTGCATTGGCTTCTTTTTGGTCTTTTGTACCGTAATAATATACATAATGTTGGTAAGAAGTCAGTTCTTTTATTTTTGTAATGAGTTTGTTTACATCTAATTGTTTGAGTTCTTCCTTGCTCAATATATTTTTTATGGGAGCGTCAGTACCATATTTTCCATAGTTTAATAAGCCTCCATATAAAATAGCTCTTTTACTTAGTTTGGTGTCCATTCTATCTTTCAGGATTCCATCTACCATATTGTTGTAAGCCTCTTGATTGGGTTGTACGTTGGCTAAAATATGCTCAAAAAGTTGGATGCCTTCCTCCAAGGATTCTTCTAATCCAGATAGGGTAACATAAACTCTTTCGTCAGCAGCATACACACTATAGCTCAACCCTTTTTTGAAAAGTTCAATTTGAAGTTCATTGGCGGTGTATTTTTCTGTGCCTAAGTATTCTAAATAATTTACAGCTAATGCCATTTCTTTGTCGCTAAAAGCACCCATATCTAAAATGTAGTTTAGACTAAAAACTTGGTTGGTGGTATTTTGAACGTAATAGAAAGGAACTCCAGAAGCCAATTTATCTTCTTTTATGGTTACCTTAAAGTCATCAAAAACAGGAGTTAATCTTGTGGCTTCCATTTTTTCAAATGCTTGGGCAAACACAGATGCTGTATCTCTATTTAGTTGTACTTTAGTGATGGCGGGTTTTTCAACTTTAGGATTATTTCGTTCGCCTGTTTCTTTATAGACTACAACATAATTATCTTTTAAGTATTTGTTAGCAAAATCAACAATTTGCTGTTTGGTAACGGTTTCTAATTTTTTATTTTCATTAACAACATCTTCCCATTTTTGATCTAAAATAAAAGCGGTAGTCATTTTACTGGCTCTATACCAGTTGTAGAGGTTAGATTGTTGGTCGTTTAATTTAAAATTTTTGATAGCTGCAGGAAGCATCCATTCTTCAAACTCTCCTTTTTTAAGTTTTTCAACTTCTGCAAGTAGTAAATTTTTTACATCTTCTAATTGTTGTCCATCTCTTGGGTTAGCACCAAATTGGAGTGTTGCGTAATCTTTATTGATGTCATGGTAAGCATAAGCAGAAAGGACTTTTTGGTCTTTTACTAAATCTAAATCAATTAATCCTGCTTGTCCGTTAGCCAAAAGAGAACTCAACAGCGGTAAGATGTAAGTTTCCTTATCATCTACTCCGGGCAAACGAAATCCAACATTAACAAAGGCAGCATCACTACCTGTAACAGTAACATATTCCGGTTCATTCTTTTCAACTTCGGGTTCAAAAGTAAATTTTGGAACTTCTTTTGATTTATAATCACCAAAGTATTTTTGGATTAAATCTACAGTTTCATCAGGATTAATATCTCCGGCAAGGATGATTGCCATATTGTTAGGGACATATCTTTCATTGAAATATTGGTGAATTTTTTCCATCGAAGGATTTTTTAAATGTTCACTTGTTCCAATGGTGGTTTGTGTTCCGTAAGGGTGATTTTTATATAAGTGTTTTGACATGGCTTCGTAAGCTAACCAATAATCATTGTCTCTGCTTCGGTTATATTCTTCATAAACAGCTTCTAATTCAGTATGAAATAAACGCAATACGAGTTCGCTAAATCTTTCAGATTCAACAGATAACCATTTTTCAAATTCATTGGATGGGATATCGTTGATATACACAGTTTGTTCTACGGAGGTGTAGGCATTCGTTCCTTTTGCTCCAATAGAGCTAATCATTTTATCGTATTCATTAGGTACGGCATATTGAGCAGCAACACCGGAAAGACTATCAATTTGATGGTAAATGGCTTTTCGTTCGGCTTCATCGGTTACACTTCTACGTTTCTCATATAAGTCAGAAATTTGTTGAAGGATTACTTTTTCGGCTTCCCAATTAATAGTAGCAATTTTGGAAGTGCCTTTAAACACCATGTGTTCCAGGTAATGAGCCAAACCGGTTGCATCAGCAGGGTCTTGTTTGCTGCCTGTGTTTACAGCAATGTTGGTTTGAATACGAGGTTCATCTTTATTGATAGACATATAAATTTTCAATCCATTATCTAAGGTATAGATAAAGGTATTGAGGTCATCGCCTTTAACGGTTTCATAGTTGTATTTGTATTTTTGTTCAACAGGTTTTTCTTTACAAGAAAATTGAAACAAGATAATGGTTGCGATGGCAATTAGAATAATTTTTTTCATGGTTTGGGTTTGTTAAAAAATTAATTATCAAATATAAGAGGTGCCAAATATAAATTTAAAAAATAAATTAATACCCAATTTCTAAATCTAATTTTTGTTTTAATGTAATTAATGTTGGATTCTTTTCGCTCATTTTGGCAAATTTTTCTTCGGGAGTATAGGCTTTTTTAGTTGTTTTATCGGTGTTAATGGTGGTAACAAAATCTATTTCGTAGTTATTGAGTTCTTTCCTCAAAAAGTTTAGAAAATCAGATTTTTGGGCTAAAAAATCATCTTCTAAGGCTTTGTTTTCTATTGATATATTGATGGTTGCGTTTTCTAATAAAGGAGTTGTTTCAAATATAGAAGCTAAATTGAACTTACCTTTGTTAAGCAATTGATTTTTATAGGCTATCCATTTTTCCATAAATTGTTCCTCGGTAAATGCGTCTTTAGGCATTTCTTCAAGGTTTATTTTGGGGGTATCTTCTTCTTTTTTTGGAACTTGTGGTTTAATGGAAATGCTATCAGCAAATGAAAAATTGTTGGCAATGGGTTGAGTTAAGTCCGCTTTTGGTTGTTCCGAAGCGTCTATGGGAATAGAAACAGGAGTATCTTTGGTTGCAGTTTTTTCAATTGGAGTTTGAAGTGGCTGTGCAGGTTCTTCTTGTAGAGTTTCAACTTTTTGAATTGGTGTAGAAAGTTGAACAGGAGTTGATTTTTCTTTATCGTTGAATGGTAGCTTAATTAAGGGCTTTTTTTTTTCGTTCAGTTCGTTTTCGATAGAACAAAGTTGCATTAGCATAACTTCAACAAGTAAGCGTTGGTTTTTACTGCTTTTATATAATGTATCTGTTTTTGAGGTAAGGATTAAGAACTGAATTAAATCGGCAAGATTAATTTTTTTTGCCTGAGCAAGGTATTTTTCTTTGATGGTAGCCCCCACTTCGAGTAAATTAATCGTGTTTGCATCTTGGCAAACGAGAAGGTTTCTAAAATGTTCGGACAATCCATTGGTGAAATTATGTCCATCAAAACCATTGTTTAAAATTTCATTAAAAACGAGTAAAGAAGTAGAGATGTCTTTTTGGATGATAGCGTCAGTAATTTTAAAATAATAATCGTAATCTAAAATATTAAGGTTGTCAATAACATTTTGATAGGTAACATTATTTCCAGAGAAACTAACTATTTGATCGAACATAGAAAGTGCATCACGCAAAGCACCATCGGCTTTTTGAGCAATAATATGAAGACCTTCGGGAGCAGCAGTGATGTTTTCTTTTTCGGCAATTTTGCTTAAATGACTGGCAATGTCATCAATTTGAATTCTATTGAAATCAAAAATTTGACAACGAGAAAGTATGGTGGGGATAATTTTGTGTTTTTCGGTTGTGGCTAAAATGAAAATAGCGTGTTTTGGAGGTTCTTCCAATGTTTTCAAAAAAGCATTAAATGCTTGGTTGGAAAGCATGTGTACCTCATCAATAATATATACTTTGTGCGTTCCTAATTGAGGTGCAAATCGAACTTGGTCAATAAGTGTCCGGATGTCTTCCACAGAATTGTTAGAAGCAGCATCTAATTCATATACATTCAAGGATTGTCCTTCATCAAATGATTTACACGAATCACACTCGTTGCAGGCTTCAATGTTTTCAGTGATGTTGAAGCAATTAATGGTTTTGGCTAAAATTCTAGCACAGGTGGTTTTTCCAACACCTCGGGGGCCGCAAAATAGAAATGCCTGAGCTAAATGAGCCGTTTTTATGGCGTTTTTTAAGGTAGAAGTAATAGCATCTTGTCCAACAACAGTGTCAAATGTTGCAGGTCTGTATTTTCTGGCTGAAACTATAAAATTTTCCATTTTTAATCATTCAAAATTGAGCAAACAAATATACGGTTTAAAGAGCATTTGTTTTTAACATAGTTGCAATTTATTTTAAACAATTTATTTTGCCTAATTTTTTTCTAGTCAACTCTTATTAAATGTTTCTCTATAAATAATTACTTTCGCAAATTATACTAAATTTACCTTTTTATAGTTTATACATCACAAAAAAATCCTTGTTAAAAATCAAAAACATAGTAGCTCTTATATTAATTGCCTTTTTACTATTGGCAATTTATTCGTGTTCTCGTAAAAAAAATACATTTACAAGAAGGGCTTATCATAACACAACCGCTCATTATAATGGTTATTTTAATGCTCGTGAGATTTTGAAAGCTGATGTTAAAGAGCTTTATTACAATCACAAAGATGATTTTTCTGAATTGATACCTTTGTTTGTTTACCCAGATGAAGCGAAGTCGAAAAGTATGTATCCTAATATGGAAAAGGTAATTGATAAAACAACCAATGTGATTGACAGACATTCCATTTACCTCAAAGATGAAGAACATGTGCGTTGGATAGATGATAGTTATATGTTAATGGGTAGAGCTAGGTTTTATAAACAAGAGTATTATATTGCTGTTGAAGTCTTTGAATATGTTGCTAAAGCGTATAAAAAGAAACCTGCTGGATATGAAGGAATGATTTGGTTGGCAAGAACCTACATTGAACTCAATGAGTTGAACAAAGCCGAAGCTGTTTTAAAAAAGTTAGAAGAAAGTGGAGCTGTTCCAAAACAACTTAATAGCGAATTTAATGCTGTTTTTGCTGCTTATTATATCAAAAAGAACAACAGAGAAGAAGCAATAACAAAATTGAGTAAAGCATTAGAAACAACAAGAGGCAAAAAAGATAAGGTTCGTTTTAACTATGTGTTGGCTCAGCTTTGGTTAAAGCAAAAAGAGTATGAGCAAGCATCAATTTATTTTGGGAAAGTAATAAAATTAAAACCAAATTACGAAACGCTTTTCAATGCTAAAATTAGTAAGGCCTTGGCTTATGACACGAAATCGGAAGGCAAAGAAGGTGTGAAAAAAATGCTTAAAAAGATGTTGAAAGACATTAAAAATGAAGATTATAAAGATCAAATTTATTTTGCATTGGCAGATATTGAATTTAAAGAAGAAAATGATTCGTTAGGAATAGCTTATTTGCAAAAATCGGTTGCATCAAGTACTACAAACAGCAAACAAAAAGCATTGTCTTATTTACGTTTAGGAAACTATTTTTATGAAATTCCAGCATACGTTAAATCATATACTTATTATGATAGTTCATTGGTTTTTTTACCAAAAGAGCATGTTGATTTTGATAAAATTAATGAGCGAACTAAAGCGTTAAAAAAATTAGTGGACAATATCTACATCGTTCAAGAAGAAGATAGTTTGCAACGACTGGCGAATGATGAAGGATATCGAAATAAAATAATAAATGAGTTAGCACAAAAAGCCAAGGATGATGAATTAGCTGCTCAGCAACAAGCCAGCATGGGCAGTGATGATGATTTTTTCGAAAACAACAAGAACAATTCTAATCCAACAAACAAAGGTGCATGGTATTTTTACAATCAAAACACTTTAGGATTTGGATTCGCTGATTTTAGGAAAAAATGGGGCGAAAGAAAACTTGAGGACAATTGGAGAAGAAGCAACAAAGAAACTGTAATGCCAGAAGAAACAGCTTTTGAAGAAGAATTACCTGATTCAGCCAAATCTGACACAACAAAAACAAAGATTGATGCCAAAACAACTCCTGAATATTATTTGCAATTTATACCACTAACAAATGAAAAGATGGTGGCTTCACACAACAAAATAATAGAAGCATTGTATGCCTTAGGAAATATTTATAAAGAAGATTTTCAGGATTACCCAAATTCAATAGCATCGTTTGAAGAATTGATTTCCAGGTACGATACATCTAGCTATGTACTGCCCTCTTGGTTCAATCTTTATAGGGTTAGTTTGCTTACTAAAGATGATGCAATGGAATTAAAATATAAAAACTTAGTACTCAATAATTACCCCGAAAGCGAATATGCTAAAATTATTTTGAATCCAAACTATAATAAGGTTACTCGTGAAACCCGAAGAAGAGTCGATAATTACTACGCAATTGTTTATGATTTATTAAAAGAACGCTATTATAACAAAGTTATATTGAGATGTGCAACAGCTAAAACAATATTTGCTGAAAATCATTTACAAGATAAATTTGATTTTTTAGCAGCATTAGCAGTAGGACATACAAGTCCTGTTGATACATTCAAATTGGCATTAGAAACCTTTATAACAAATTACCCTCAATCGGAATCAAAGCCAGAGGCAGAAAAAATGCTTGGACTTATAAAAACAGGAATAAAAGTTGAAATTGAAGAACAAGCGAATAATGTTCCTTATAATCACGTTTTTAGTGATAAATTTATGATAGTTATAGTTGTTCCCAATACAGACAAAGAATTGAATAATTATAAAAGTGCAATAGCCGACTTTAACAAACAAAATTATGGGTCATTTAATTTTGAACCCATTAAAACAATTTTTTTAGATGCAAATAACCAACTAATTATGATAAAAGAATTAGACGGAGATCAAATAGCAATAGATTATTACAAAGCCATAAAATTAAATAAAGATTTATTGCAAGACTTAAATACCAAAGCATATAGCACTTTTATTATTTCTAATGATAACTTTAATATGTTTTATAAAGATAAAAATGTAGAGAATTACATTAAGTTTTTCAATAAAAACTTTAATGTAGAATTAAAAAAATAACACTTTTTAACTCAAAAGTTAAAACTAAGTTTAAAAATTAAATTACATTTGTTTTTCTTTTTTTTAAACAAGACAAACAATGTTCAGTAAAACCTCAATAAAAATGGCAAAAACACAGGAATCAACTTCACCAGAAATCAACATCATTCAAAAAGGAACAGAAATTACAGGAAAGATTATTTGTGCAGGAGATATTAGAATAGATGGAGTTTTAAATGGCTCCCTATCATCCCAAGGAAAATTGGTTGTTGGTATTTCAGGAGTTATTGAAGGAGATGTTATATGCAAAAATGCTGATGTTTCAGGAAATATAAATGCAAAAATAAATGTTGGGGAATTACTGCAATTGAAGTCAACAGCAAACATAGTTGGTGAAATAAATGCGAGTAAACTTTCTATTGAACCAGGTGCTAATTTTACCGGTTCTTGCAATATGGGTAATAATAAACACGTAAATGGAGCAAAAAAAGAAGCCTACCAAGAAGCCCAACTCGCTTAATAAATTTGCTAGGCTATCAGGTGTCGCAATTCAGATGGGGGTAATTATTTTTTTAGGAGCATATTCAGGCAAGTTGTTAGATGAAAAGTATCCCTTAAACAAGAAATGGTTTACAATTGGATTAACGCTATTGGGTGTTATAATTGCCCTCTATACCGTTTTAAAACAAGTAAATAAAATTAATCAAGAAGAAGATGAGGAAAAACAATGAAACGAGTTGTAGTTAGTTTTTTCCTTCTTTTATTAATATCTTTAGGTGTAATTTTTTGTGGACACCTTTTTCTTTTACATTTCTTAGACTTACCGTTGTTTGGCAATAAGATTATGTTAGCCTATTTCGTGAACTTTAGTATTACCTTTGGTAGTTTCGTTTTTTTAGTTAATTTCAGAAATAAATTTGCCGAAAGTTTAGGCTATTTTTTTATGGCTACAAGTATGTTAAAATTTGTGGTTTTTTTTATCTTTTTTTATTCTGATTATCACGAAGATAGTAAAGTTGATAAATTAGAGCTTTCAGCCTTTTTTATACCCTATGCAGTAAGTCTTTTTATAGAAACTATAGTGTTGATTAGATTGCTAAATAGGGTTTGCTGAGAAAGTCATTTTAATTACTTAATTAACACTTATTCAGTTAATTATGTTAATAACTTGAGGGTATTAAACTGGGGTAAATGCAAGGTTTTCTTTAATTTTAAAGAAAAAAGTTTG
>JAHYJH010000122.1 GCA_019429185.1 Vicingaceae bacterium | reverse complement strand
CAGAAAAAGACGAAGCCATTGAAAAAGAGATAAACGAAATTTTGCACGACAAACAAGCCATGCTTAATTTAGAAAATCCAAGACGTTTTATTTTCTCAAAATGGACTTTACGTGAAGGTTGGGATAACCCGAATGTATTTCAAATTTGTAAACTACGAAGCAGTGGAAGTGAAATTTCAAAATTACAAGAAGTTGGTCGTGGCTTGCGTTTGCCTGTGAACGAATATGGCAATCGTGTAAAAGACGAACAGTTTTATCTGAATTACTTTGTTGACTTTACAGAAAGCGACTTTGTAGATAAGTTGGTTAATGAAATCAATCAGAAATCAGGTGCGGTATCTATCGAAAAAATAGAAACTAATGTTGGTCCTTTATTAAAAATCATTCTTCAAAAATATTCGGAACAATTTTTTAATGAAGAACAATTGCTTGAATTTTTAGATGAAAAAGGAATCATCAAAAGAAATAATGATTTTAAAGAAGGCGGTTTTGATTTTATAAAAGAAAATTTCCCGATGATTTTTGAAGGCGTTAATTCAAATAAAGTTCGCAAAGCGACAGACCCGAAAAAGAAAGTTGTTGTTAGAACAGAGAAATATCAAGAATTAAAAGACCTTTGGGAAAAACTGAATGAGAAAGTGATTCTTGAATATAAGTTTGACAATGAAGCAGGATTTAAAACTTTGTTTACAGACTTTTTAAAAGCACAAAAAGACAATTTTACAATAGACGGTATTAACGAAAGAATTTCAAAAATTGAAATTAAAGATAATAGGGCTGTTGCAAACGAACCCGAATCAATTTACAACCGAAAAACTGCGACAATTTCAATTATGAAATACAGCGATTTTCTGAAAGAATTATCAAAAATCCTAAATATCAACATCAATACACTTCATCAATCCATAATTGATTCAGGAACAAACATAAACAAATACCTTAATCAAACAACGCTTCGAGTTATCAAACAAAACTTTGACCATTACTTAATGGCAAATGCCATTGACAAATATAGCATTGAGTACAAAAAGGTTTCAAACAACATTCACCCAACTAAACTGACAGACGAGAAAGGAAATGTGCTTAAAGAAATTTCTGCTTCTGATGTTGGTGTTTTGTTTTCGGACGATGACGTTGCTAAATCTTATTTCTTTGACGAATTGTATTATGATTCTGAACTAGAAAAAGTAAACATTAAAAAGGACATTGAAGAAGTAATTGTTTTTACAAAAATTCCAAAAAATTCAATTAAGATTCCAGTTGCAGGTGGCAAAAGCTATTCACCTGACTTTGCTTATGTTTTGAAATTCAAAGACGGTGAGCAAAAGCTAAACTTTATCGTGGAGACAAAAGATGTAAACAGCAAAGACGGACTTCGTGACGAAGAAAAATTCAAAATTAAACACGCTGAAAAGTTCTTTGATGGCAAAGTGAAAATTGAATTTAAGACACAGTTCAGCAACAATAAAATAGTTGACTTAATCAAAGAAATTTCAGTAAATGAATAAGCCAAAATCAATAAGTAAACACACAACAAACAGAAAAACAGAATAAAAAAAGAGCCAAACTCATAAACAAACATTAAACATACAAGTATGAAAGCAGTAATTAAAACAGAAAAAGGAGACATGACCGTAGAGTTTTACGAAAAAGACGCTCCTAAAACAGTAGCAAACTTTACAACCTTAGCAAAAAAAGGTTTTTATGATGGATTAACTTTTCACAGAGTCCTTCCCGATTTTGTAATTCAAGGCGGATGCCCTGATGGAACTGGTGCTGGTGGACCAGGCTATTCTATCGATTGTGAATTAGATGGTGAAAACCAATATCATGATAGAGGTGTACTTTCTATGGCTCATGCCGGAAGAAATACTGGTGGCTCTCAATTTTTTATTTGCCACAGCAGAACTAATACTTTTCATTTAGATAGAAACCATACCTGTTTTGGCAAAGTGGTTGAAGGCGTTGATGTAATTGATGCTATCCGACAAGGAGATAAAATATTGAAAATTGAGATTTTGTAAGTTATTTCAACAATAATTTCAACAATATTAAAGGCATTAGAGAAGCAAAGTTATAAACGACTTTGCTTCTCTTTATTAAAAAAATTATGACTATCCGTTTGTTTACCTATTTTAGTAATTGATTTCCTTCATTTACCCCATCCCTAAAGGGTGTGAAGAAAATCAATTTGCTCCCTTTAGGGTTTGGGGCAATCAAATTGATTTTCAAAACCATTGAAACTTATTTAGGTAAACAAACGGATATACATATTAAAAAAAATAAAATGCACAAAACACAAACGCAAACACTGCTTGAAACGCTTGAATTATCAAGAGATTTAACTAAGTTTTATCTTTCGCACTTAAAAGGAAAAGATGAACACAAAGTTTTTGAAATTGATGGCAAAAAACTCAACAGCATTAGTTGGTTAATCGCTCACATTACAGTTTCGGAAAATTGGCTGCTACTCGTTTGCACAGGAGGCGAAAAAGTTGCTATTCCTTGGGCTAGACAATATGGATTGGGTTCAATTCCTCCCAACAAAGAAGATGCTCCTGCTTTTGAAGAAATTTTAACCTACTTTAAAGAAGTACATCAAAAAGCAACCGAACACATTAGCAAATTAACCGATGAAGAGTTGGCAAAACCAACAACCAACGGAACAACTTTTGGCGGAGAAGATAGCATTGGAGCAATAATAAAACATGCTATCCGACACGAATGCACACACGCAGGTCATTTGGGTTGGTTGTGCAAATTATTTGATGTGAAAACAATATAGAAAAAGCTATAAAATTGAGTTCGATTATTTCCGTTTCTTTTAAAATTATTATCCTTGCTTAAGTTTTTATCTATATTATTATTGTCATTAAAAAAAAAGTATTAAATTTGCGTCCCCTTAAAAAAATATTCGACTTAAAAATAAAGAAATGAAAAAAGAAATACATCCAGAAAATTACAGATTAGTTGTTTTTAAAGATATGTCAAATGAATACTCTTTCATTTGCAAATCTACAGCAAACACAAGCGAAACAATTAAATGGGAAGATGGAAATGAATATCCAGTTGTTAAATTAGAGATTTCACACAAATCACACCCATTTTACACTGGCAAAAACCAAGTGGTAGATACAGCCGGTAGAATTGACAAATTCAAAACCAGGTACGGAAAACATACAAAATAATACTTTTCTCGATTTGAGAAATAAAAATCCTTCTGTTTTCGCAGGAGGATTTTTTATTTTTGTACTTTAGTGATTTATAACACCTAACACCATAGAAATGAATCTCGTATTTTTTGAAGAAAACAGAAAAACTTTTTTGCCCTTGGTTTTCACTAAACCTTTAGCAAAAATAAGAGTTGGGATACTTACCATAGAAGAAAAATGGAGTTTATTATTTAATAAAAAAGGCACTTCTATTTCCTATATCACAGAAACTTATTTATCAAAAAAGTACGCCCCTTTTAATACAGATGAAGAAGCCATTTTCATTAACTCTCAATTTTTTCCAACCCAAGAACTCATTACGTTTATCACAAACGAATTAAATACAGATGAAGCTTTAGTAATAAATGAAACTCTTGTTGTTGCAAAATGCAATTTAAAGGTATTTAATGATGGTCAATTTGAATCTGTCATTGATATTTCTGATTTTAACTTACTAAATATCAATAATTGCACAGCTATTTTTACAAAAAACCACCTTGCCATTCAACAAGATTTTGAGTTACTTACTTATGGAAGAACGTCAGAAAAAATCAGCAAAACAAACACACTAATTGGCACAGCAATTTTTATTGAAAAAGGAGCAAAAGTAGAAGCGGCTGTGCTAAATGCAACAGATGGCCCTATTTACATAGGTAAAGATGCTGAAATAATGGAAGGCTGTTTAGTTAGAGGTCCATTTGCGTTGTGCGAACACGCTACGCTGAAAATGGGAGCTAAAATATATGGAGCAACCACCATTGGTCCTCACTCAAAAATTGGTGGAGAAGTTACAAATAGTGTAATTCAAGGGTTTTCCAACAAAGGACATGACGGGTTTTTAGGAAATTCTGTTATTGGGGAATGGTGCAACTTAGGAGCTGACACCAACAATTCCAACCTGAAAAACAATTATGGAGAAGTAAATCTTTGGAGCTATCAAACCAATAAATTAGAGCCAACTGGATTGCAATTTTGCGGATTAATTATGGGGGACCATTCTAAATGCGGTATAAACACAATGTTCAATACAGGTACAGTTGTGGGCGTTTCAGCAAATATTTTTGGAGGCGGATTTCAACAAAAATTCATTCCTTCTTTTTCGTGGGGTGAACATACAACTTTTCAACTAAAAAAAGCTTTTGATGTTGCTAAAAAAGTAATGGAAAGAAGAAAAATTAGGTTTTCAGAAGTTGACAAAGAAATATTAACTGCCATATTTGAGCAAACAAAAGTATTCAGAAAATAATTCCGCCAAAATTTCCGATTTTAAAGATTGGCACAACCATTGACATTTTAGCCTTTTTGAAAAGTAATCCATTTTAATACATTTAACTTTCGCAAAAACTATGAACGATAATTTCAACTTTGAAAATTTAGCTATTTCCAACATAATTGACGATGACACCGAGTTTCTTCCTTTATTATCAAATGACGATGAAGAACAAATTAACGCTGAAGAAACACCAAAAGAACTTCCTCTTTTGCCACTTAGAAACACGGTTTTGTTTCCAGGAGTAATTATTCCAATTACAGTGGGAAGAGATAAATCCATTAAATTAATTAAAGAAGCATACAATGGCAACAAAACATTAGGAGTTGTTGCTCAAAAAGATGATTCTATTGAAGATCCAGCTCCAAAAGATTTAAACAATATTGGCACCATAGCACTTATTTTAAAAATGCTTCGAATGCCTGATGGGAATACTACTGTGATTATTCAGGGAAAAAAACGATTTAAAATTGATGAATTTACGCAAACAGCACCCTATATAAAAGCGAAAGTAACTGAATTTAATCAAATAGAAAAACCAAATGGAAAAAGCTTTAATGCACTGGTTTCATCAATAAAAGATTTAGCTTCGCAAATCATACAACAATCGCCAAACATACCTACAGAAGCTACTTTTGCAATAAAAAACATTGAAAGCCCTACGTTTTTAATCAATTTTATAGCATCAAATATGAATGCAGGAGTGAAAGAAAAACAAACACTCTTAGAAACTCCTGAATTACAAGAACGTGCTACTTTGTTGCTTCAACACCTCACCAAAGAATTGCAATTATTAGAATTAAAAAACGATATTCAATCAAAAGTTAGAACCGACTTAGACAAACAACAACGCGAATATTTTTTAAATCAACAGATTAAACAAATTCAAGAAGAGCTTGGTGGAGATCCTCAACAACTAGAAATTTTAGAATTTAAAAAGAAAGCAAAAACAAAAAAATGGAGCAACACAGTTAAAGAACGCTTTGAAAAAGAACTCAACAAACTAGAACGACTAAATCCACAAGCTGCTGAATATTCTGTTCAATCCAACTATATAGAAACATTACTTGAACTTCCTTGGCAAAACTATTCAAAAGATAATTTTGATTTAAAACGTGCACAACGCATTTTAGATAAAGACCACTTCGGTTTAGACAAAGTAAAGGAACGAATTATTGAACATTTGGCTGTTTTAAAACTAAAAGGTGATTTAAAATCTCCTATTTTATGTTTGTATGGTCCTCCTGGAGTTGGAAAAACATCGCTTGGAAAATCTATTGCTGAAGCACTAGGCAGAAAATATGTACGTATGTCGCTGGGTGGAATTAGAGATGAAGCAGAAATACGAGGACATCGAAAAACCTATATTGGAGCAATGCCTGGAAGAATAATTCAAAACTTAAAAAAAGCAAACTCTTCTAATCCTGTTTTTGTGTTAGACGAAATTGATAAAGTTGGCATGAGCCACCAGGGCGACCCATCTTCTGCACTTTTGGAGGTACTAGACCCAGAGCAAAATGAAAATTTTTACGATAACTTTTTAGAATTAGACTATGATTTATCAAAAATATTATTCATAGCTACCGCTAACTCACTTTCTTCTATTCAACCCGCTTTACGTGATAGAATGGAGATTATCGAAATTAATGGCTACACCGTAGAAGAAAAAATAGAAATTGCCAACAGACACCTTATTCCAAAACTACTTACAAATCATGGTTTAACAAAAAAGCAACTTTCATTGCAAAAAAATGTTATTGAAAAAATAATTACCGAATACACGAGAGAATCTGGCGTTAGAAATTTAGAAAAAAAATTAGCCAAAATTGTGCGTCAAAAAGCCAAAGAAGTTGCCATGGAGGAAGAAAGCAATCCAAAGGTAATTGAAATGGATTTACTGAAAATTTTAGGACCAGGACATTCAAAAGATAAATACCAAGGAAATGATGTTGCTGGGGTTGTTACTGGACTGGCTTGGACATCGGTTGGTGGAGATATTTTATTTATCGAAACCAGTTTAAGCAGAGGAAAAGGCAAATTAACCCTAACAGGAAATTTAGGCGAAGTAATGAAAGAATCGGCTATAATTGCATTGGCTTATTTAAAAGCACACGCAGAAATTTTAGAATTAAAAACTGAGGTTTTTGAAAAATGGGACATCCATATTCACGTACCCGAAGGAGCCACTCCAAAAGACGGACCATCAGCTGGAATAACTATGCTAACAGCCATCGCTTCGGCATTCACGCAACGCAAAGTAAAAGCAAACTTAGCAATGACTGGCGAAATTACGTTAAGAGGAAGAGTTCTGCCTGTAGGTGGGATTAAAGAGAAAATTTTAGCTGCAAAAAGAGCGGACATCAAGGAAATTATACTTTCGGAAGACAATAGAAAAGACATAGCTGAAATTAAAGAATACTACATCAAAGGAGTAAAATTTCATTATGTTTCAACTATGATTGAAGTGATTGAAATGGCATTAATGAAGCAAAAAGTGAAAAATTCAATTGCTATTGTGGAGCAAAAAGAAATGGTTGGGAAGTTATAGCGTTTATTTCACTATAAGTTCTTTACTAAATCATCCGCAATATAACTTATTAACATTGTTGATAATTATTGTTTTTTTTACCTGCTTTAGCATTATTAAAAAATTATTTTTGTTCATTAATTAACCAACCAAAAACAAACACGAAAAAAGATGAAATTTATAATATCAAGTTCTACATTACTAAAAAAATTACAACAAATTAGTGGTGTTTTAAATACCAACAATACACTTCCAATTTTAGATAACTTTTTGTTTGAAATTTCAGAAAGTGAGCTTACCGTAACAGCCTCTGATTTAGAAACCACCATCTCCACAAAAACAAGTGTCGAATCTAAAGAAGATGGGGTGATAGCAATACCCGCAAAACTATTATTAGATACGTTAAAAACATTTCCAAACCAGCCGTTAACTTTTTCAATTAACGATGCCGATTTTGGTATTGAAATCTCTTCCGACCAAGGAAAATACAAATTGAGTGGCTTAAATGGCGATGAATTTCCGAAAGTACCTCAAATTAATGATCCATCTTCTATTACCATTGCAGCAAGTATAATTGAAAATGCTATTTCCAAAACATTATTTGCAACAGGAAATGACGAATTACGTCCAGTAATGTCAGGCGTTTTCTTTGAATTAAACAATGATGATGTTACTTTTGTCGCTACAGATGCACACAAATTAGTGAAATACAGAAGAGCTGATTTAAAAGCGAAAACAGGTTCATCCTTTATTTTTCCAAAAAAACCATTAACACTTCTAAAAACCATTTTGAGTAATGTAAATGAAGATGTTGTAATCAACTACAACGAAACCAATGCTGCTTTTGAATTTGAAACAACCAAATTAATCTCTCGTTTGATTGATGGAAAATATCCTAATTACAATGCAGTAATTCCTATTGAAAATCCAAACGTGTTAACTGTTACCAGAACTTCATTTTTAAACTCACTGAAAAGAGTTTCTATTTTCTCTAACAAAACCACGCATCAAATAAAATTAAAAATCACAGGAAGCGAATTAAACATCTCAGCAGAAGACCTTGATTTTTCTAATGAAGCAACCGAAAGATTAACGTGCCAATATGA
Organism: Vicingaceae bacterium; assembly: GCA_019429185.1. Lineage (GTDB taxonomy): Bacteria > Bacteroidota > Bacteroidia > Flavobacteriales_E > Vicingaceae > BRH-c54. The sequence goes on along the minus strand of JAHYJH010000122.1, from coordinate 2,154 downwards.
AGGCGAAGATATGGAAATTGGTTTCAATGCTGCTTTCCTTATCGAAATGCTTACAAATCTAACATCCGAAAATGTAAGTATCGCTATGTCTGCACCAAACAGAGCTGGTATTCTTACACCCGTTGAAAAAGAAGATGAAAATGAAGAAGTGTTGATGTTGGTAATGCCAGTGATGTTGAATAACTAAAAGCCCACCCCAACCCTCCCAAAGGGTGGGAGTTAAATTAGATTCAATAAAGCTGTAGGATGTTAAAAAAAATAGGTTTAGTTTTATTAATATCCTTAATTCAAATATTATTGTTTTGGTTATTTCTATTTTTAACCAACACTTATTTTCCAATAACTAAAATTGATATTAGTTGGGGATTAACAATTTATTACAGTTTTATAACATTTTCAATTTCTATATTTTTAATAAATCTATTTTCTTTATTTATAGAAAACAAAATATTAAAATTTGCTATATGGATTTTAATAATCATAATTGTCAATTACATACCAATTTCATCATTTGAATATAGACCGATAAGATCTCTGTTGTTAATGCTTTTTATAAATTCAAATATTTTTGCATCATACTATCTTTTAAAAAATATGTTACTACTCAGCCACTAAATTACTTGTCTAAAGACAATAAAAAAACAAAAAAAATGCCACTGATTACACTAATTTCCGCAGATTACATACACAGATTTGATTTTTCTTTGAAAAATCTGTGAAAAAAATCTGTGTGAATATACGTAATCAGTGGCAAAGAGAAAAAAAATAAGCGGCTGAGTAGTAACAAAAATATCTATAAACCACAAAAAAAATGAAACTTCTAAAAAAACTTTGCACCATTCAAGCTCCTTCCGGAAGTGAGAAGGCAATGTCTCAATTTCTATTAAAACACATCAAAAAAGAGCAAAAAAATTGGAAAGTTCAACCTGAAATTTTAATAGGCGAAGATTTTCAAGATTGTATTATCTTAATTTTTGGAGAACCAAGAACAGCCATTTTTGCTCATATCGATTCTGTTGGTTATACGGTTGGTTACAACAATAACCTTATTAAAATTGGTGGTCCATCTGCCAAAAAAGGAGTTAAATTAGTTGGTGAAGATAGTCAAGGAAAAATAGTGTGTGAGTTAGATGCCAAAGAAGATGAACATCAATTTTTAACTTACTCAGCCAAATTCAAACGCATCCTTGACAGAGGAACAACACTTACTTATCAGCCTGATTTCAGAGAAGATAACAACTATGTTCAGTGTTGTTATATGGACAATCGTTTAGGCATTTGGAATGCACTTGAAGTTGCCAAAACATTAGAAAATGGAGCTATCGTTTTCTCGGCTTGGGAAGAACACGGAGGAGGAAGTGTGGGTTATTTAGCCAAATTTTTATACGAAGGTTTTGGTGTGAAACAAGCCCTAATTTCTGATATCACATGGGTAACAGAAGGAGTAAAACACGGAAAAGGCGTTGCTATTTCTATGCGCGATTCCGGCATCCCAAGAAGAAGCTACATTAATAAAATTGTTGATTTAGCTACAACAAGTAAAATTCCTTTTCAGCTTGAAGTAGAAAGTGCCGGAGGAAGTGACGGTAACGCACTTCAACGCTCACCCTACCCTTTTGATTGGTGTTTTATTGGAGCTCCCGAAGACCATGTTCATTCTCCCGATGAAAAAGTTCATAAAAAAGACATCAAAGCCATGGTGGAGATGTATGCGTATTTGATGGAAAGGTTGTAAATTTACCTCTTTTACTTTCCTTATGAAAAACAAAGAGCAATGGAGTCCAAGCAAATATGTCTTAAAAAAGGGCAACCTTAAGGGGTCTAGAGACAAAAAAGATGTAACCATTTCATCTCGTTTGTTTGTAGATTTGGTAGCTTCATTTTATCAAGAAAATATTCCGCTTTATGTTTCCGGAAACTTATTAGATTTAGGTTGTGGGAAAGTTCCTCTTTATGAATCTTATAAAAATTATATTTTGGATAATAGTTGTGTTGATTGGCAAAACACCATTCATAAAAATCCTTTCTTAGATGATTAGTTTCACTACGTTGTTCCCTATTTTCATTCTTTTTCTTACGAAATGGAGCGTAGCGAAATGAAGTAAGAAAAAGAATGAAACCTTGTTTATATTTGTTAATCTAAAAAACAAAAAT
>JAHYJH010000121.1 GCA_019429185.1 Vicingaceae bacterium | reverse complement strand
GTTTTCATCTTTATTTTTTTGACAAAAATACATATTGCAATTTAATATATTATCCTGATTGTCAAATTGTTATTAACATTTTGAAAGTTGTTATTAACGGTAATTTAATTAATAGAAGTCCCCTATAATTTTCAACAAATAATCAGCTTGTCCTGTTACATTATAACACTCCATTACTTCATCAATTTTACCAATTTGTTCTATAAAATTGTTTATCGCATTATCTCGTTGACGAATTAAAGAAATTTGCATAAAAGCACACAGTCCTAAATCAAGTTTTGATTCGTTAACTAAAGCGTGATAACTCTCAATAAACCCTTTTGATTCTAATTTTTTTACCCGCTCAAGCGTTGGTGCAGGAGAAAGAGCAATGTCTTTTGATAGTTGTAAATTGGTGATTTTTGCATTTTCTTGAAGTTTCTTAAGTATCTTCAAGTCTATTTCATCTAACTTCATAATATTAACGATTACCTTTTTTCTTAACCACAATATTAAATAAATTCAATGTTAAATTTTACTCTTTAATGTTAAATTTACAATTAAATTTCAGTTCTATACTCAACACTCATAGGTTTTTGGGAATTTTGACGAATTTATTTTTTTCTTTATTAAGACAAAATTTTCAAGCATATCATTAGTTACGGTTTAAAATTTTAACGCAGAGAAAGAGAAAAAGAAAGAGTGAAAAAACCGAAAAACTATGTGTGTTGAGTATATATTAAAGCATATAAAACTGGCTTACTTGGCGATGCATCGTTTTCAAAACTTGCTATTTGAATATTAAGCACGTATTTTCCATCTAAAACCGTATTTGGTACAAAAATTAACTCAGATATGGTTCTATGTTTTTGTGTATTAGTTGGATATTCCCAAAAAGTATGATGTGCTTTTAGTTCGCCTCCATCTTCTTCTCTGTCAATGGATGGTGTATCTATTAACAAATGATTGATGCCATTTTTGGTTAAAAACTGAACCGCCTCTGCTGCTATATAGGTTGGGTTAGTATTGGAATATTGCATGGTTTTTTTTGTATTATTATTGGGCAATGTTCTAATAATAATTGCTTCGGAATCGGTTGGTTTCCACTGTTTTTTAAGTTGATTTAAGGTAATTACATTATCGTTTTCTGTTTTTTCAGGCACTATTGAAATTACATCTGCCAAAAAGAAAAACGTTGTTAAACATTGATTAATGGTGTAGTTTTCTTTACTGATATGCCCAACACATTCGGTATGTGTGCCATTTCCATGCGGATTAAAAAAGATATTTCTAAAGTTTACTGCTCCACCTAAGTTCACATCTCCAACAAAGCCATTTTCCATAACAGGCGAAAATATGGGTGGTTTTACATACCAAGCGGTTACGTTTTCTGGAGAATTAATTAGTGGCAATGAAATATCTAGCGGGTTAGATAAATCAACTTTATAATTTTTGCCATGATGTGTTATGTTTGTTATCATTTATGATTGTTTTTGCCACGAATACACAAATACATCCTTTTTCATTCATGCATTCGTGGCTTTTAAGTCATACAAAAAATAAATCTGAAGTAATTTTATCGGCTAAAAAAATTCCTTTGGGGGTTAAAGTTAGTTTATTTTCTGAAATAGTTACTAATTTACTGTTTTTATAGTTTGTTAATGCGTTGATAAAATAAGCATAAATTTCGGGTGAAAAAGTGTTTTTTATGTAAGTTATATCAACGCCCCAAATGGTGCGCAAGTGCGTTAAAACATATTCATTATAAGCCGTAATTTCATCAATAATTTCTTCTTCAAAATAAGGTAGGTTTTGGTTTATTGCTTTCGTATATGTTGTGTTGTTGGCAACATTCCAACTTCTTTTATACACACCCCTTTCTCCCCTCTCAAGAGGGGAAGCGTTTAGATACGAGTGAGCCGAAGGTCCAACACCCAAGTAATTTTCGCCTTTCCAATAATTGCTGTTGTGTTGCGAAAAAAAACCTTCTTTTCCAAAATTTGAAATTTCGTAATGGATTAAGCCCGCTTGTTTTGTTTTTTCTATCAACAGTTTAAATTGAGCGATGGCTTGCTCATCTGTTGGTAAAACGGTTTGATTGGTTTTTACTAAATGATGTAAAGCTGTTTTTGTCTCAACGGTTAATGTATAAGCAGAAAGATGAGGTACGTTTAACGCTATAAATTTATCGAGGTTTTGTTCCCATTTTTTAAGAGTTAATTGTGGACTATTATAAATTAAATCTATGGTAATGTTGTCAATTCCAATATCTTGACTTAACAAAATACTTTTTCCGGCTTGTTGTTGATTATGTGCTCGGTTAAAAAATTTTAAATCTTCATCAAAAAAAGACTGAACACCTATGCTTAATCTGTTTACTCCATTGTTTTTTAAGTATTTTAATTTAGCTGAATCTATATCATCAGGATTACACTCCAAAGTAAATTCTATCTTTTCCTCTAAGCTATAATTTTTATAAATGGCTTCTAAAAGTTGAGTTAATTCTTCCTCAAACAATAAGGAAGGGGTTCCTCCTCCAACATAAATAGTAGCTATTTTTTCATTGTTTGATAGCTTGTTTTTTTTTAGCTCAATTTCTTTACAAATAGCATTAATAACCGTTTTTCTGTGTGTAAGATTGGTAGAAAAATGAAAATCGCAGTAGCTACATTTTTGCTTACAAAAAGGAATATGAATATAAATGCCTGCCATTAAATTAGGGGTTAGTAGTTAGGGGTTAGTTGTTAGGGGTTAGTAGTTAGTAGTTAGAGATTCTTCACTTCATCCCGAAAGCTTTCGGGATTTCGTTCGGAATGACGCTAACACCTAACTACTAATTCCCAACACCTAATTTTCACATTAACCTACTTATTCAACACTATTCTAAAAGTAGTCCCTTTTTCGTTTGATTGTTTAACAAATATTTTTCCTTTGTGATAGTTTTCAATAATTCGTTTAGATAAGGATAAACCTAAGCCCCAACCTCTTTTTTTAGTGGTAAACCCTGGTTCAAAAATGGTTTTTTGTTTGTTTTTTGAAATTCCTGTTCCAGAATCTGAAATATCGATGTAAATAAATTGCGTTTGATTAATTACATAAATATCTATTTTTCCTGTTCCTTGCATAGCATCAACAGCGTTTTTAATAATGTTTTCTAACACCCAACTGAGCAACGATGCATTGAATTGAGCAAAAACAGGAATTGATTGATAAAAATGTGTGGTAATTTCTACTTTTTTTGAAATTCTAACTTTTAAATAATCAACCGAATGATTAATAGTTTCAGTTAAGTTGCTTTTTTCCAATTTAGGTTCAGAACCAATTTTAGAAAATCGCTCGGTTATAGTTTCTAGTCGATCTATATCTTTGGTTAATTCTTTAATTGTAGAAGGTTCTATTGCCTTTGTTTTTAAATATTCTACCCAAGCCATAAGCGATGATAGCGGTGTACCTAATTGGTGTGCTGTCTCTTTCGCCATTCCAACCCAAACTTGATTTTGCTCTACTTTTCTTGAAGTGCTAAATAAATAATAGGCAATAAGGATAAAAATGCCAATTATTCCAAACTGAAAAAATGGATAGTATTTTAATTGTTGCAATAAATCACTGTCTTTATAAAATATATATTGCATATTATTATTAGACAGTGTAATAGGTATGGGTTCGTTTTGTCCTCTCATCTGTTCAATCATCTTTTCGAGATAGTTTGGAGTAACAACATCTTCAGGGTTTAAATTTCCATGTGCTATTATTGTTTGTTGTGTGCTATCCGTATAAATAACAGGAACAGAAGCTGAATTAACAACAATTTCAGAAATAAACGATTTTATTAAATCATCTAGTACTCTTTTTAATTCTGAAAAAATCTCAGAATCTTGATAGTATAATTTATGGTTCCAAGTTATTTTTTTGGTTACGTGTATGCTTAAATCTATAGGGTCATGTGTTTTTTTCATTGAATCGAGCTGCATCAACAAAAATTTAGTCGAATCAACACCCTTTTCAAATTTTATGTTTCTATAGTTTATGATTTTTTCATTTTCATCTGTTACTATTACAGGAATGGTTTCGTTTTTACCTATAATTTGAAGATAAAAATTAGTTGCATCTTGGTTCGTTGAGGTAATGATTCTTTTGGTTGCTTCTGCCCAAATTTCAATCCGATTTCGTTCTTCTTTAGAAATTTTATCGAACAGTACACCTGTCAAATTAACTAATGTTGCCTTATTTTGGATAGCTCCAGCCCATAATTTTACTTGCTCTCTTTCTTGATTTGCAATTTTATTTACTAAAATATTGGTGTACCAAAGTGAAGACAATACTATCAGCATTGCAATTGCAGCTAAAAGTAATTTCCATTGTTGTTTTTTAGAATAAATATTCAAAGCTTGTTTTTTATAGCTGATGAAGTTAGAAAAATTTGACAGATAACCCTAATTTTTTCTGTTTAACATACAAAAACTAATACAAGAAAGTATCTATGATGAGGAGATAGCCAGTAATATAAACACTATTAATATAGATAGTTTATTTATTCTTTTCAATAGTTAATGATTCATTCCAGTTGAATTCTGATGCTTCTTTATCTACCAGTTCAGCATTAGCACTAAAAAAAACATTTTCCCACGAAACAAACATATCTCTTAATTGCATATCATTTTTTGATCCTCCAGGCATTCTTTCCCATACAATTGTTATTTCTTCTGATTCTTTTGGAGCAATTAAAACTGCTTCTGATTTTTTACTTACACAAGTATATAAATCATCACTACTGCCAACTTTTGTTGCAACTCGCGATGGGTAAACAATTAAATATTGATCGGATTTGTTTTTAATTTGAACTTTTAATTTAGTTTGTTTGGAACTCTTTTCAACTATAGTTACAAAGCAATTAATGTTATTAAATGTAAAATCATTTTTGGCTAAGGGGAGTTTTGTTTCATCTACTTTAAAAGCCTTTTCTGATTCAGTAATTTTATATAGTCCTGAAAAATTAAATTTAAAGCTTTTTACTTTAGTCATATCTACTCCCACACCATTAATTGTCCAACTTTTGTTTTTATCAGGGTCAATTATTTTGCTTTTTTCTGAAATACTAACTTCTTTTCCATCAATAGTAAAAGTGCTTTCTTGTGGATTATAAATCATAAAGCTATTTGTAGCATTAGAAATTTTTAATCCAAATTTAATTTCTGTTGGTAATCCTACAACATTATTGATTTTACAAGAATATCCACTGTTATCAATCAAGATATCATTGTAATAAATCTTAGCATAATTATCTTGTGCAAAAACAACATTAGTTATGTTAGCTATCAATACTATAATCGTAATTAGAATATTTTTTTTCATCTGTTTATATTTATTGTTTTTTATATGTCAGATGGAACTCCCAAAATAATCATTCTCCTGTGTGAGAAAATTTTTACTCATGGTCGTTTCATGACTATATTTTTTAAATTATTACTTTTTTGAAATACAATTTTTATTTGCGGTTTTTATATAAAGTTCTAGTGCTTTTGTCATAGAAGGAGCTTCTGGTTGTGGAGCACAGATATCTACTCTTAAACCAGCTTCTTCTGCTGCCTTACAAGTAGTTGACCCAAAAACAGCAATGCGTGTTTCCTTTTGTTTGAATTCAGGAAAATTCTGAAACAATGATTTAATTCCTGATGGACTAAAAAATGCCAACACATCATAATTTACATCTTTCAAATCAGATAAATCACTACATACAGTACGATATAAAATAACTGTTTTGAAGTTAATATTTTCTTTTTCTAATGATGCTGGAATATTGGGGCTTATAATATCAGAACAAGGAACTAAAAAGTTTCCTTCTTTATGTTTTTTTATTACGGGTAATAATTCTTCAAAAGTTTGTTTTCCTGTAAAAACTTTACGTTTTCTATATAACACGTACTTTTGTAGATAAAATGAAATAGCATCTGAAATGCAAAAATATTTCATTGTTTCGTGTACATTAAATCTCGTTTCTTCTGCTACGGCAAAAAAATAATCAATAGCATTTCTGCTAGTAAACACAATAGAATCAAACTCAGTAAAGGTAATTCGTTGGCTTCTAAAATCTTTAGAAGAAACTGCTTCTATATGAATAAAAGGTCTAAAATCAATTTTTACTTTGCAGTTCGTTGCTAAATCAAAATAAGGTGATTTTTCTGTTTCTGGTTTTGGTTGGGAAACTAAAACACTTTTCACTTTCAACATGGCTCATTTTTTAGTTAAATAATCGTTTTTATAAGATAAAAAACTTAATAATAACGATTAAAGGTAAAATTTCGAGGGTGCAAATGTACAAAAATATATGTAAATTAGAAATATTTTTCTTTGCTCCAATTTTTATGTAGCGTATTGTTCTGAATAGCAAAACAATAAATACTACTACAAGAATGAATTTGTTAAAAAAAACACTGTTTTGTAAAGTAGTAAAGTATATTAAAAACAGTAATGGAACCATTAATACTCCCAAAAAATTATTAAACAACGAAGTATTAAATATGTATTCCATTTGAATTTCTTTTGTGTCAAAAATAAAGTTAAGAATTGCATTAAAAATTAGTTGAAATATGAAAACGCCAGTAAGAAAAAGTGCTATTTGTAAAAAATAAAAAAAATCGAACGGAAATAAAAAAATCTTTTGCTGTAGATATAAAAAATGAAAAATAAAAAGCGAAAACGTACTTAAATAAACTACATTTAACAATAAATTAGTTTGATTAAAAAAAATCTTCTCTCCTCTCACAATTTCAAATGTTGCCTGTTCTGAAACAATTGATTTAGCCATGTTTTTAAATCTATTTTGATTTACTCCTTTCACAAAAGCGATTAAAAACAAGCAGCTAAACAATATAATAATTTGCCAATTTTCAATTCCTATGGGCTTTGTAGTCGGTTGAAATAAAGTTTTTGGTTCTTCTGTTCTGTTTGTTGTAACAGGTTTTTCTCGAATTGGCAGCTTACTATAAGTCTTGTTATTAAGGTTATAAAAGTTCGTGTCATATTTTTCAGGTGTAGAAGCTGAATCTATGATTTGATTTTCTTGAACAAGATTGTTTCCCGTAGTTTGTTTCCGCTGTTTGGTTTTAATGAATTGATTAATATTCATTTCATCAACCTCTTCCAACAATTTAATTGGAGTTGTATCTTGAGGAGCAACTGGCATTTCAAACTTCTTTTTTATAAGAGATGAATCTGCAAATTGATATGAAAGATTTGGCATCATAAAACACAAAGATACATTTTTAGGAAACAAAAAACTCTAATTAGTCTTTGCAAGAAAACTCCCAAATACTTCGTTATTCTCATTTTTGATTCAGTCATTTATATAGGTAAAACTGGCTTCGCCTTCTTCCTCCTTGCAAGGCATAGTCAAACAAATCTTTGCCTCTGCCCTTGCTTCGTTCGTCAGTTCCTTATAATCAAAAATATCGAAAGCCTCGTCTTTGGAAGTTTACTCATTATTTTCTATTGTTTTTTTTGTAATCGTGATTCGCTTCGCTTAATTCTTATCAAAGACACTAAAAAAGGGTGTTTTCTTGCAGACTCTACTTAGGGTTTAATTTTTGTAATTACTCAGCTCTCTTAATGCCACAGATTCACAGATTCTCAAAAAAAATAACCGCTAAAAGCGGTTATCAATTCGTGAAAATCTGTGAATCTGTGGCAAGAGTTGTATTTTATACTTTAAAGAAATACCTTACAGACCCTAAGAAGTTAAAATGGTATAACCTAATTTTTAATTTTATCTGTTTTTTTAGTGGAGTAATTAATTTTTAAAGCATTTGCTTTTCTTAGCTCTTGTTTTACTTCGGTAACGATTCCCATTTCTGTTTTTTGATCCACTTTTAGCGACCAAGTAATTAAGTTTCTTTCCAATTCATCTCTTTCATCTCTTTCCATTTCTACAAATTGAAAAATATCTTCTTTGGTTTTAAAAGCATCATTTAATTGAATACGGGGTGCTGTTCCAAAAACTGTTTGAAATTCTTTGGTAGGTTTTCCGATATAAATGTAGCTTACCAATGATTTTCGCTCCAATTTTTCTATTTCTGTTGCAAAAGGTATTTTATTCTCTACTTTCAATGTTGTTTCTCTCATGGTTGTGGTAACCATAAAGAAGAAAAGTAGCATAAATACAATATCGGGAAGTGCAGCTGTATTAACAGCCGGCTGCGATTTTTTACCGTTTTTTCTAAATTTTGACATTATTCTGCTCCTCCTATTTTTTTAGGTTCTGCTTCAGAAATTCGTTGGGGATACACTTTTTTAACTGCATCCAACTGTCGCTCTGCTTTTTCAGAAGCACCTGCTTGTTGTTGCAATTCTTGATAGGTTTTACCAAATTTTTGTTGAGCGAACTCATTTCTCAATTCATTGTAAGCTCCAACCAACTCGTTTTGAACTTTAATGTACATATCGTAAGAAGTACCATTGTCATTTTGTAAGGAAATTATCTGCTTTGAAACGGGAAATAACCCCAATCCTTCAATTTCTTCTTCTTTAAATTCGGGTAAAGTTGGATTGTTTGGGTCAGATTTTATGAAATCTTTTACTTTTGCTCTTAGTTCTGTTACTTGAATATAATCTCCTTTTGCCAAAATTTGATTGTTTGCATTTACCAATACTTCAAAAACATTTCTTTTTTTCACATCAAATTCATCTATTCTGTCAGGATCAGGTGGTGGTGGCAACCTCCGAATCAATCCTGTATCAGTATCCATGGTGGTGGTTACCAAAAAGAAAATCAATAGCAAGAATGCAATATCCGCCATTGAACCCGCATTTATCTCTTGTATTTCTCTTTTAGCCATTTTTATTTGAATATTTTTGATACTTCTGAAAAGATAATAACTCCAATTGCTCCTGCACCTAAAATGTAAAAGGCATTTAACCCTGCTTCTGATAATTGTGAAGTAGAACTATCTGCCAAAAGTTTTGCTCCTGCATCAAACACTTCTTCATTACCTGCCATTGCATAGCCTATTGCAAAAACAATTGCTAAACCAACAATACCTATCAAGGCATTTTTTGCATTTTTAGGGTTTTGAGCCATAGTAATTACTGGGAAAATTATTGCTGTAAGTGTAGCTATTCCTAATAATATATAACACCAATTAATGAGTATCCCTTCTGAAACAACATCTACGTAGAATAAAATACTTAACAAAGTAGAAATCCCAAGAAGAACATATAATATAATACTGAATAATTTGTTATTCATAGTTTTTATTTTTTAGATAAATCGTGTTTTACTAAAATATCAATTAATGAAATGGAAGCATTTTCCATGTCATTAACAATGCTATCAACTTTAGCTACAATATAATTATAGAAAATTTGTAGTATAATTGCTACTATCAAACCGAATACGGTAGTTAACAAGGCTACTTTAATACCATCGGCAACAACAGCTGGAGAAATATCACCAGCAGCAGCAATTGCATCAAACGCTCCAATCATACCAATTACTGTTCCCATGAAACCAAGCATCGGAGCAAGTGCAATAAATAATGATATCCAAGAAATTCCTTTTTCTAATAAGCCCATTTGAACACCACCATAAGATACCACTGATTTTTCAACCATTTCAATTCCTTCATGACTTCTGTCTAATCCTTGATAAAAAATACTAGCAACAGGTCCTTTTGTATTTCTGCAAATTTCTTTTGCTGCCTCAACTCCTCCTGCGCTTAATGAATCTTCGATATTTTTTAATAACTTATTACTGTTTGTAGTTGCCATATTTAAATAAACAATTCTTTCAATAACAATTGCCAAACCTAAAATAAGACATACCAAAACGATTCCCATAAATCCAGGACCACCTTCAATAAATTTTTGTTTAATTACTTGTTGGAAAGTTAATTCTACTTCTGGAGTAGCTTCTTCTTCTGTTTTTGCTGCATCAGCTTTTGCTTTTGCTTCAGCCTCTGCTTTTACTTTAGCCTCTGCTTCAGCTTTTGCTTGAGTTGCTGAGTCTTCAGCTGTTTGCTCTGTTGTTTCAGCATCTTGAGCATAAGTTACATTGGTATTAACTAAGTTTAAAACTGCTGTTAATGTTAAGATTGCAAATATTCGTTTCATAATTTTAAATTAATTTATTGCTTACTTTTTAGTTAGTATTAATTTTTCAATTTTATAATTCAGCCGCCAAATTACAAAAAAAACATTCAAACATAAAAATTATTGTGTTAGTTTATTTTTAATTTTTATTGACTAAGGGTCTGTAATGAAATAAACTATACATTTAGCCTTGCTCTTTTGCTCGCTAATTGCGTTGAAAATACTCGCCATAGCGTTGCTATGTCTGTGTTTTTCGTCTTATTAGCAAACAAAATAACT
>JAHYJH010000231.1 GCA_019429185.1 Vicingaceae bacterium | reverse complement strand
GATTAAAACAGTAAGTTTTATGAAAAAATAATGTACATTTGTAGTGATTTAGGAAAATTGGTAAATGGGTTCTACGATTTTCTTTAAATCAAAATGAAAAAAATGAATTTTTAGAACCCACCTTAATAAATAACAATTTAAAATTTCAACAAAATGAAAAAACTAATTTATGGCGTTTCGTTCCTTGCCTTAGTGTGAGCTTTTGTAATTGGGTGCCAAAAAGAAAATTTGAAGCATAATCCTAAAATTATAGTAGAGTCAAATAATTTAAGTCTTGAAAAAAATATAGGATATTTTCACAATGAGGTTTTAAAGAATTATTATACCAAAGAACATCAGTTAAAACAATTAGATTTTACAACCGATAATGTTCAAAGTGAAATTCTTGAAATATTAGAAGGAATTGATAGTAATACATTTAACATTGAAAAGATGAAAGAAAATGCTAATGAATTAAATAGACTTAGAAACGAAATTGGTATATCCTTATCTCCAGATAATCAAGGATTAAAAAACACTACGGATAATTTCTCTATAATTATCAACTATATCAACATTTCTCCATTATTAAGCGAAAAGTTAACAGAAATTAATAATGCTGTAAACAATCAAATTAGTTCCGAAGAAGTTTTAATTCTTGTTAACAATTTAAAAGAATACAATTGGAATGAACATGATTTTAAATATGTAGATGTATTTACTCAGGTTTATAATTCATCTTCAGAATATTGGAATAATATCAACAATTCTAAAGGCTTAAAAAGAGATGGAGATGGTGTTATTTTAGCAGATGCAGCTGGGGCATTATACGGCCTTCTTTGTGGTCCTTTTGCTGCCGTATGCTCAATTGTTGAAGGAGCTCTTTTTTCAATAATTGCTAACAACTAACAATAAACTGAAAATTATGTACCTTGAAATTGTATTATTAAGCTTAACTATTTTATTATTTATTTGGATTCAATTACTAAATGGGAATGCAAGTGATAATGAAAAGATAATTATAATGAAATACCTCTCGGGTAAACTTACTGGAACATTTGTAATTAGTTTTATTATTGCTTTAAATTTTACGGAAATAATAACAAATAAAACATTTAAAATAGACAATTTAATTATAGCTTTAACTACTTTAGTTTTTTATATCTTAAGTTTTTCTATTATAAAATTTCTCGAAAAAAAACAAAAACTTATAGTAGATAAAGACACTATTTTATTTAAATCTAAAAAATTTCAATTCATTTTTATAATACTTTCATTAGTAACCATAGTAATATTATATCTAATGAAAGATTAAATATTTTTGATTAGATTCTTTTTTTCAGAAAACCTAACAGGTTTCAGAAACCTGTTAGGTCTAAGGGTATTTAATGTATCTCTATCTCATAAGGCATTCTCGCCATAATTCCGGATTGAGTGGATACTTTCTCTATTTTTTGATAGTATTTATAGCTTTCTCCTAATTTGTTTTTAACAATACGAGTTTCTGCATCTTCAGAAAGTGCTATTGCTATATCTATAAAAGGATTTTTTTCGATTTTTGGATAAGCTACTAGCT
>JAHYJH010000120.1 GCA_019429185.1 Vicingaceae bacterium | reverse complement strand
ACCAAGAAATTACCTAATGGCAAATGGGGACTTCCACAAAATTTAGGAGCAACTATCAACACAAAATTTGATGAAGATTTTCCAAATATTTCTTCCGATGGAAAAACACTTTATTTTAGCTCAAAAGGGCATACAAGTATGGGTGGATATGATATTTTTAAAGCTTCTTGGGACAATGTAAAAAGAACTTGGTCAACGGTTAAAAACTTAGGATATCCGATTAATACTCCAGAAGATAATATGAACTATAGAGAATCTAAAACAGGGAGAACAGGATATATTTCTGCACTGAGGGCAGGAGGATTGGGTGATTTGGATATTTATAGCGTAACTTATAATGAAGTTGATCCTGACTACACTGTAATTAAAGGTTTTGTAACTTGTACTGATACTACACAAATTCTTAAAAATGTAATGATTTCGGTCTTAGATTTGCAAACAGATGAGGAATATGGTTCTTATTTAGCAAATCCTAACACAGGAAGATATATTATTATTCTTCCTCCTGGAAAATTTAATATTTTGGTAGATGTACCTGATCACAAAATTTATATGGAAGATATTGATATTTATGGAAAGGATGCTTACAAAAGCACTATTTCTAAAAATATAAAAGTAGAGAAGAAAGAATAGATTAAATAAATTAATCCAATTTCATTTCAGGAATATCGCCTTCAATAATTAGTTTTCCAGCAGTTGCTGCTTTTATTTCTTCAACAGAAACTCCAGGAGCTCTTTCTCTAAGGTAAAATGCATTGTTTCTAATTTCTAAATAAGCTAAGTTGGTAACTATTTTGGTAACACAACCAACACCTGTAAGTGGCAAGGTGCATTTTTCTAATAATTTACTTTCTCCTTTTTTGTTTGTGTGCATCATGGCAACAATAATATTTTCGGCTGATGCTACTAAATCCATAGCTCCCCCCATTCCTTTAACCATCACTCCAGGAATTTTCCAATTGGCAATATCTCCATTTTGAGCCACTTCCATAGCACCCAAAACAGTTAACTGAACGTGTTGTCCTCTAATCATAGCAAAACTTGTTGCAGAATCAAAGATAGATGCACCGGGTTGCAAGGTAACAGTTTGTTTTCCTGCATTAATTAAATCAGCATCTTCTTCGCCTTCATAAGGAAAAGGACCCATACCTAAAATTCCATTTTCCGATTGAAATTCTACAGTAATTCCTTTTGGGATATAGTTGGCAACCAATGTTGGTATTCCAATTCCTAAGTTTACATACCAACCATCTCTTAATTCTTGTGCAATTCGTTGTGCAATTCCGTTTTTATCTAACATAATTTTAATGTAACAATTTTTTAATGAAGCAATGTAGCAATTATAACAACTGCTTATTTCTTTTTACTTGTGCTTAATATCTTATAAATGATTAATCCAATTTCTTTAATTTGAGATTCCAACTCATTATTAAATGGATAACTTTTTGCTTTTTTACATAAAATTAGCCAATATTTAGTTTCATCAAGTTCTTTAGCTGCAATCTTTATTTTATGAATAAAATCGGCTTTACTTTCTGCATTTTGAGCCTCGTGTACATTCGCACCAATAGATGTTCCCGAACGAAGCAATTGATTTGCTATCACAAACTTTCTTTTTGATTCTAACTCTTCACAAAAATCAATTATCAATAATGAAAAATCGATAGTTTTGTTTACAATTATATTGTCTTTTTCTTCCATATTGTTTTTTTATTGTTACATTAACCTATGAGCGTGAGCGAGTAGTTTTCTGTTCAATTCTTTTTTCATAATTTTTTCCTTGAAAGATGCGTTGTACAAAAATTCCTGGAGTATGAATATGATTCGGATCTAAAGTTCCTTCTGGTAAAAGTTCTTCCACTTCGGCAATGGTTATTTTTCCAGCCATAGCCATCATAGGGTTAAAATTAGCAGCAGTATATTTAAAAACCAAATTTCCTGCTGTATCACCTTTCCACGCTTTAACAATTGCAAAATCTGCATGCAAAGCTGTTTCTAAAATGTGTGGTTTTCCATTAAAAACACGAACTTCCTTGCCTTCGGCAATTTCAGTTCCATAACCAGCAGGAGTAAAAAATGCAGGAATACCTGCTCCTCCGGCTCTACAACGCTCTGCTAATGATCCTTGTGGAATTAAATCTACTTCCAATTCTCCAGACAACATTTGACGTTCAAATTCATCGTTTTCTCCAACATAAGAAGAAATCATTTTTTTGATTTGCTTTTTTTGGAGTAATAATCCTAATCCAAAATCATCAACACCCGCATTATTTGATATGCAAGTCAAATTTTTTACATTCATTTTTACCAATTGGGAAATACAATTTTCAGGAATTCCGCAAAGTCCAAAACCACCCAACATCAAAGTCATTCCGTCTTTTATTCCTTTAGTTGCTTCTTCTGCATTTGCTACTACTTTGTTTATTGCCATTTTTTTTAGTTTGTAAAGTTCTTAAAGTTGAAAGTTTGTAATGTTTAAGGTTAAATACCTAATAACGCCTTACTACCAAGGACTTCCATCTCCATCATTAAAATTATTTTTTAAGTTGTATTCTTTGCAATTTAATTCTATGGATAAAGGAGCTTGAGGACGTTCAAAATCACCGCTCGAAATGTTAATGGTTTTATCGGCATGTACTTTTTGCATGTAATATCCCCAAATAGGTAAAGCTGTGTTTGCTCCTTGTCCCATATCAGTTGTAGCAAAACGGATACTTCGTTCATCTGCACCAACCCAAACGCCAGTAACTAAATCGGGCGTAATTCCCATAAACCAACCATCGGAATTGTTTTGTGTAGTTCCTGTTTTTGCTGCTATTGGATAACGATGTCCTGTATAAGGTCTTGATTCAGTAATTCCACCTCGTAATCGCATACCCGTTCCTGCATGATACATTGGATTTTTACCTCTTGCTTTTCTATAGTCTCCAATACATCTATTTGTTTCTCCATCAACTACTCCTTTCATTAAGTTAAGCATTACATAAGCAACTTCCTCACTCATTGCTTCGTTTGTTTTTGGTTTAAAATCTATAATTACGTTGCCAAACTTATCTTCAACTCTTGTAAACATGGTGGGTTCTATAAAAACACCTTTGTTAGCAAGCGATGCCATTGCTCCAACCATCTCATAAACCGATAAATCGGCAACACCTAAACACAACGAAGGCACAGCATCTAAATTACTTGTAACTCCCATTGCACGGGCTTGTTTTACTACTGCATCTGGACCAAATTGTTTCATAATGTATGATGTTACGGAGTTCATGGAATTTGCAAGTGCATATTTTAATGAAACTTTACATCCTGTGTGATATCCATCTGAATTTTTTGGTGTCCAACTTTGCAAAATACCAAACTCTCCTTTGTGAAACGTATAAGCATTATCGGGTACTTCATAACAAGGAGAATATCCATTTTGAATGGCTGTAGCATAAACAAAGGGCTTGAAAGTAGAACCAACTTGTCGTTTTCCTGTTTTCACATGGTCGTAAGCAAAGTTTTGAAAATTAACTCCTCCAACCCAGGCTTTTATGTAGCCTGTATGTGGGTCAACGGACATTAATCCGGTATGTAAAAATGTTTTATAATATTTTAATGAATCTAAAGGAGAGAGTAAGGTGTCTATTTCTCCTTGATGTGAAAAAACAGTCATTTTAATTGGTGCGTCAAAAATAATAGGAATAGAGTCTTTTTTAACCGCATAGGTTTTGTGTCCACAATCTTCAGCTTGACAAACAAAATACTTTCCTTCTTTTTTAACAAAACTACCTCTTCTACCACAATTTGCACATTCTTGCCCTGTTAAAATACGATAACGAGGTGTTCCTTTTTCCATGTTGTCCAATAATTTTAAATATTGAGCCTTAGAAATTTTATGATCGTAAGGATATTTAGTATCTCTATATTTTTTTAAGTGTTTACTAAATTGTTTTTGCAATTTTTTACCAATATATTCTTGAACTGCATATTCTGCATATTCTTGCATTCGATAATCAATAGTAGTATATATTTTTAATCCATCTTTATAGATATTATAGGGTTTCCCATTTTTTTTTGCATAAATCAAATTTCCTTTTTCGTCTTTCTTTTTCAATAATTCTTGAAGTTCAAGACGTAAGGTTTCCCTAAAATAAGGGGCGATGCCTTCTTTGTGGTCAACTATTTTGTAATCCAACTTTATAGGTAAAACGCGCAATGAATCGTATTCTTGTTGTGTAATAAATTCACTTTTTTTCATTTGAGAAAGCACTACTTCTCTTCGTTTTAGTGCATTTTCTGGAAATCGTTTTGGGTTGTATCGCGATGGATTTTTTGCCATACCAACCAAGACAGCAGCCTCTTCATTGTTGAGTTCGTTCGGCTCTTTGTTAAAATAAACATTGCAAGCCGATTTTATACCAACTGCATTATAAATAAAATCGAATTTATTAAGGTACATCAATAAAATTTCTTCTTTGGTGTATCTTTTTTCTAATTCAACGGCAATAATTTGTTCTTGTAATTTTTGACCAATTCTAACAAAAATATTGTCTGCTTTGTGATCAAACATCATTTTGGCTAATTGTTGTGTAATAGTACTTGCTCCACCAGCTTTTCCTAAGTTTACAACAGCCCTTACTAATCCTCTAAAATCAATTCCTGAGTGCTTGTAATAACGCTCATCTTCGGTAGCAATCAACGCATTTATAAGGTGTGGAGCCAACTCTTCATAACGAACATTTGTTCTGTTTTCTTGAAAATATTTTCCAAGTAATTTTCCATCGGAAGAAATAATTTCTGAGGCTAAGTTGCTTGTAGGATTTTCCAATTCTGCTAAATCAGGCAAATCATTAAACCCTAATGAGCCATTTTTTGCTCCAAAAAACAAGAGAAAAACAAACAAAGTTGGTATCAAAACAAGTACCCAAAAGGCAAGAATAAATTTCTTTTTAGACGGAGGAGTGTTTTTTTTGTTAGTAGTGTTCAAGTTGAATACGTTAAGTGTTAAACGTGGCAAATATATTGAATTTTGTTTGAACTTGATAGGAATTCACACAATAGCTTTAACAATATTTTGTTTAAAATAGTTAGTTTGTAATGAGGTATGTTTATTCACTTTGTAACTGAAAACTCAAACAGCAATTCAGAATTAACATATTGATTTAGTGTTAATTTTGATTCCGATAGCTATCGGAACGAACTAAAAAAATGGTTTTTATTGGTGCAGGTTGTCAGGGGTTTTTATTCCAAATTCTAAGTAACTTACAGAGATATTTTGCTCGAAAAAACAAGCAAATATACAGAAAAGAGTTTCTTCATCTTATGTTTTTACCTTTTACTTAAACTGAAAGTATATATTCTTCTAACAAATCATTATTAGAGAACTTAAACACAGGAAGTATCTCATAAGCTCTTTTAGATTTATTTTGAGTACTTGCAACAGTCCTCAAAATATTAACTACTTGCTCATTGGCATTAGAGATTTCTACAAATGCCTTTAATTCATCTTGTAGTCGAATTCTTTCTTTATGAAACTGGTCTGCAAACGACCTTGACATGAATTCAACATTAGAAAAGTCAAACTCAATATGTTTTGAATTTGCATTCCTTACAGCATTCATTAACTCTGTTGCAGCTTCTCTCGTATTCAACATTTCACTCACTTCTTCTACGACTTGTATTTGTAATAGTGCTTTCATAATTCTCGGCAAATTTAGATAAAATTTATATATAATAATTATTTGCAAAATTCATATACACTTCTTATATGCACATTAACGTAATATATTTGTTTTTGTTGCGTTCCACACTATCCCTCAGTAAAATCATAGTACTTAAATTGTTCATTATTAAGTATAGGAATTCGCATGGCAACATAGCAACCTTTGTATGTAATATTATTTGGTAAAACAATTACTTCTTGTCTATCTTGAGACTGAATATAGAATGTATCATCAGACATAAAGAAGAACTTTCCTTTCAAACCTTTTACTAACATCTCCCTAGAGGTTGATATTCCAAAACCTCTACTCTCAGCTATATTTTTAGTCGATTTACCAAATACGGCAAAATTGATTGCTTCTTCTGTATTCTTTGGGTTATGTTTATCTGATTCCTGATAAGACTTATATAAACCTTTTCCATAATCTGCTATACATAAGTCTAAATAGTTCTTTGTTGGGTAGAATTGTGCAAATATGATTCCTTTTTCAGAATCCGAATGGTCAACAATATTCTGTGTCATCTCATCTATCATGTAAGAGATTCCTGTAAGAATTTGTCCTTTAAGGTTAAGCTGATTCTTCAATAATGTGTTAACAGCAGTTAAAACTTTTTCCCTCATAATTATTTCTGCATGGATAAGTCCTGTAGGAAAACAAATAATTGGAATATAAGTTTTGTCATAATAAGGTTTAAATAGCTCATCTAATTGATTCGGATTAGTATTTTGAAAGTCTATTCCTTCAGGGAATTTAATAGCATTCAAATATCCTGCTAAATACTCATCGTTCTTATTATATAACCATGTATTACTTCCCCCATTTTCAAGATTTGAGTTTGCAATTGAAGTTAAGCCACCTATTAAAAAAGGACTTGTGAATCGGCAAGAATCAAAATCAAAAACATAGACCTTAGAATCAGAAAGATTAGTTTGTTCGATATATTTAAACATATAATTTATCGGATCTCCGAAGCTATCTGAGGTGCGTTTTGGGATTAGAAATCTAATAGGTTCCATTTAATTTCTTTCTATTTTAAAATGTATTTATCTTCTTTGTTTAAACATCCACTTATTTAGTGTATGTCCATAAAGTCGAGAGGCTGAACTGTAAAGTTCAAATTCGAGGCTTTCGAAGTTTTGAAAATCAGGAGTTTACTTTTGTAAATGACTGATTTTTAAAACGAGAATAACGAAGAAGTTGGACTTTACAGACAGACTCTATTTAGTAACTTATACACAAAATATACACTTAAAATTTACCCTCTTTCTGATGCGAGTTTATTCTTGAGTACTCGAAATAACTCGTTTCATTTTTTATTTTCCAATTTCACCTTCATAGCTTTTTTCTACTATATTTCCTATTACAAGCATGGATAATAAAACCTAGGGCTACAGGTTTTGTTAGTAGTGTTCAAGTTGAATACGTTAAGTGTTAAACGTGGCAAATATATTGAATTTTGTTTGAACTTGATAGGAATTCACACAATAGCTTTAACAATATAATTAACAAAATTTTGTTTAAAAATAATTGATAAATAAGCACTCTAAAAATCAATATTAACCCTACTTTTAATTTTATTTGCAGTATGAATTTTACATTTTACGGACACGCTTGTTTTTCGGTAGAAACAAAAGGAAAAACCATTTTGTTTGATCCTTTTATTTCGCCCAATCCTAAAGCAGCAGCAATTGATATTAAGCAATTAAAAGCAGATTTTATCTTGCTTTCGCACGGACATGAAGACCACATTGCCGATGCTGAAGTCATTGCAAAAAATACTAATGCAACAATAGTTTCTAACTATGAAATAGTAACTTGGTATCAAAAAAAAGGGTTAGAAAAGTTACACCCAATGAACCTTGGAGGAAGTTGGAAGTTTGATTTTGGTACTGTAAAATATACAACTGCTCTTCATTCAAGTATGTTGCCCGATGGATCTTATGGAGGAAACCCAGGTGGTTTTTTGGTTAAAAATGATGAAATTTCGTTTTATTATACAGGAGATACAGCATTAACTATGGATATGAAACTAATTGGAGAAACTGAAAAGCTCGACTTTGCAGTGCTGCCCATTGGCGATAATTTTACTATGGGAATTAATGATGCTATTATTGCTGCTGATTTTATGAAGTGCAACAAAATTATTGGCATACATTACGATACGTTTGGATATATAGAAATTAACCATCAAGAAGCAATCGATAAATTTAAAGCCAAAGGAAAAGAACTAATCTTGTTGAAGATAGGGGGATCCGTTAATATAAAAATGTAACAATGTGTGAATGTGTGAATGTGAAAATTCGTGCATTCGTGGCTAAAAAAATCTGCGAGAATCTGCGAACCGAGCTTACGAACTCAACGAAGTTAAATCTGAGGGAGAAAATGTGTAAAAATTCTGAACTGATAAACTTTTAACTAAATAACTATAATGGGAAAAATAATAGCAATATCAAACCAAAAAGGTGGCGTAGGAAAAACCACAACAGCTATTAATTTAGCTGCTGCATTGGGTGTGTTAGAGCATAAAGTGCTTTTAGTTGATGCTGATCCGCAAGCAAATTCAACCTCGGGAGTAGGTTTTGATCCTCGAAACATAAAAAATAGCATTTATGAGTGTTTAATAAATGAAATAGAACCCTCAGACGCTATTTTACATACCGATTCACCAAATTTAGACATATTACCAGCCCACATTGATTTGGTTGGAGCTGAAATTGAGTTAATTAATATGCCCAATAGAGAGAAAATGATGCGTAATTCACTCGAAAAAATTAAAGCCAATTATGATTTTATAATTATAGATTGTTCGCCATCATTAGGACTAATTACAATCAATTCTCTTACTGCTGCAGATTCTGTTATCATTCCTATTCAGTGCGAATATTTTGCGTTAGAAGGCTTAGGAAAATTGCTAAATACTATAAAAATAGTTCAAGCTCGATTAAATACAGCTTTAGATATTGAAGGATTATTATTAACTATGTATGATGTGCGTTTACGTCTTTCTAACCAAGTGGTGGAAGAGGTTAAAACACATTTTCAAACCATGATGTTTGACACTATAATTCAACGAAACACTACCTTAGGCGAAGCTCCAAGTCATGGAAAAACCATAATTATGCACGATGCAAGCAGCAAAGGAGCTATAAATTATTTGAATTTAGCCCGAGAGGTGCTGCAAAAAAACAACATGACTAAAATGAGTAAGGAAGAAAAAATTATTGCATTAGAAGATGAGTAAGAAACCAGCATTAGGAAGAGGATTAGGAGCATTGCTTCAACATTCAGATACGGACATTACTTCTAAATCGAGATTAGAATCGGATGGAAATCAGCAAGTTGTTGGTTCTGTTTCTACTATTTTGATAGAAAACATAGAAGCAAACCCGTTTCAACCCCGAACACAGTTTGAAAAAGAAGCATTATTGGAGTTGTCCGAATCGATTAAAGAATATGGAATTATTCAGCCCGTTACGGTTCGTAAATTAGGATATGATAAATTTCAATTGATTTCGGGTGAACGTAGGTTTAGGGCTTCTCAAATTGCAGGGTTAACTGAAATTCCTGCTTTCATTCGTATTGCCAACGATCAAGAAATGTTGGAAATGGCGTTGGTAGAAAACATTCAACGGCAAGATTTAGATGCCATAGAAGTTGCATTTAGCTATCAAAAATTAATTGAAGAATGTAATTTAACCCAAGAACAATTAAGTGAAAAAGTAAGTAAAAAACGCTCAACAGTAGCTAATTACCTTCGGTTACTTAAACTTCCAGTTGAAATACAATTAGCCATTAGAACAAAAGAAATTTCGATGGGACACGCTCGTGCGTTAATTAATATTGCCGATGAAAAACAGCAAGTAAAAATTGCAAAACGCATTATTGCAGAAGGACTTTCAGTTCGCCAAGTAGAAGAAATTGCGAAAGACAAAAAAGAAGCCGCTTTACCCAAAGAAAAAGCGATTAAAACACCAAAAAATCTCTCTTTTTCAGATTTAAAAATTCAGGAAGATTTATCAACCTTTTTAAAATCGGAAGTGAGCATAGAAAAAAACAATCGAGGAAAAGGAAAATTAGTAATTGCCTTTAAAGATGAAGCAGAATTAGATAGAATTACCGAATTGTTGGGGTTTTAGTAATAACAATTGTTACATGAAGCAACTACTCTCTTTGATAGTAACAATTATAAGTTTCACGAGTTATGCACAAATTTATTCAGAATTAATATCAGATGAAGAAATTTTAGATTTTTTAAAATGGGAGTCAAAAAATACACCAATTACTACAATACCCGTTCGAACTCCATTTTTTAAAATGGTTTACTATAAACCTGTTTCATGGGGATATGTATTGGTAATACCCGATTCAATTCTACAAGAAACAGGGATGAAAGCTTATAATCCAAATATTTTCCTAAATAAGTTTAGATACGACCTTGATACGATTTTAACAAAAGGAGATATTGAGTTTATTCAATCTCAGTATCGAGGACATAACACAGCTAATAAATGGAAAATAAAACTTACAAAAACTTTTTATAAAAGGCTTTTGTTTGGTAAAAATCGAACCTATTACTATACAATACCCGTTTTTTCGTTAGATAAAAACTATGTGCTGTTTAAAAAAGTATATTACTGCGGTCCTATTTGTGGTGAAGGAAAAATTATACTCTATAAACGAATTTCTGATAACAACTGGATAGAGTACAAAGTATTATCTAGTGCATTGATTAACAATTGCCTGTCGATAAATATATTGTCTGCTTGATAATAGGTTTGCATTTTTCTTTTTTTTTGCGGTAAAAAATGAGACGAGCATTACAAATTACAGTTAGTAAGCGA